>CAZUCT010000043.1:0-23715 GCA_964619285.1 uncultured bacterium
CACCATAGTGAGCCTTTAATATTAAGGGTTTCATCATCTTTTCTGGAGAGGTCTACAAGAAAATGATTCGTATCGCAAGCAACCGTCGGACGACCGGATGGCCACTATCTTTAATTCAATTTTATGCCAACGATATTTCGCTCTTTTTTTACCGCTATCGAACTTTGAGTCACAAAATGATTTATAATAAGAGAAACGAGCATTAAGATTTTAAGTAGGAGTGCAAAATTAATTAGACACCGAACAGACAAGATGTCTGTTCTACGGGGAAAATTTTCTGCAAATATTTTTGCCTACCTACTTAAACATGACAGATTTTCCAGGAGAATACGACAGTCCTTGGAAAGCGGGACTGGAACAGTATTTTCAGCAGTTTATAGAATCTAGCAATTCTAAACGAGTTGTCAAAAATATGTTAACATAAAATTGACGAAACTTCAAAAGCAAACTATGAATCTATTAGAGGAACTAGAAGAATTTATTAAGAACGCCAAAGATGCCCGAGAGCTGAAACGAGCGATGGCAGTTAAAATGAGTTTACAGTCGAAATCGTACTCGGAAATTGAAGAACTTCTCAAGGTTTCTTCCAGTTTTATAAGTAAATGGAAATCTGAAGTTTTATTTAAAGGAGTTGAGAGTTTAAAACTTCAGTATAAAGGGGGTAAAGGTTACTTAAACCAGGGACAAAAAGAAGAAGTAATTACCTGGCTGCAAGAGCAAAATAATTGGAGTATAGACCTGTTATCTGACCATCTAAAAAACAGCTATGACATCGTATTTCAATCTCCTCAAAGCTACTACACTTTACTTAAAGAAGCTAAAATAAGTTGGAAAAAAACTCAAAAAAAGAACCCGGTAAAAGATGACAAGTTAGTAGAAGAAAAAAAACAAGAAATTCAAGAAAAATTAGAGGATTTGCGTCCAAAAATAGAAGCGGTCAGCTTCGCTGTGTTTATGATAGACGAATGTCATCTTCTTTGCTGTTAGGAAAAAAGGCAATTTAAAACTTAAAACATCAACTCAAACCTTTGATGTCAACCATAAATATTGTCGTCATATCCATAAAAACGATGGTTTTAGTTATGGGTTTGGAGAATTGGTTAAGCAAAAAGTTAAAGTTGTTAAGCCAGTAATTAATCAACCAATAACTCCCACTCAATTTAACATATTTGAGAATTATGAGTTTTCCACTCAAACCATTAACACCAAAACTAAACGCAGTCGTAAATCTAAAGGAACAGAGGGAGAACAACTGGGTGCATCTCAATGCAAGAGGAAAACCTACAATTCAACGCTTTTTGCGAGCTTGCTAATTGCTAATTGCGAGCTCCTTTACAATTTGAAGGACTTGTAACTTAATAAGTTGCACATCGCGTTAAGATCGTTATTGATTATTCTTGTGGGGAGGGCGGTGACTTAAATTTCCTTCCATCGGCGATCTTCCCGAAAAAATAGGGCGATCGACAACAGCCCCAATTGTGAAATTATGGATGAGGAAGATGCGATCGCGAACGCCATCATCCATAATTTCACCGGCAACGATGGCCTAGTTAATACCGCCCGTCAAGAAACCCGGTTTTTCTAACAACACCTTCGCCCTAAAACCCGTAAAATTAAGGCATTTTTCCTGCATGGCGAAGGTATTGTCTAAACAACACTGACATCTTCTGATACTGGACCGGATACTAGACGTCCATTCAACTTTGATTAAATCCACTATGGCACAAACTCATCAACAACTTTTTCAAAAGCTAACTTCCCTCTCTCAAACCTTTCCCAACCTGGGCACTCGTCTATCCCTGGCCGCTGCAGAACTTAAAACAAATGGCACTCCACCGTCACAAAGCCTCTTGCAAGAACTGACCGCTTACTGTCAGGATTTTGCCCACCTGCGAGACCGAGGGCTAGAACTGGCCAAAGGTTCGCAAACAGCCGGGGATTTTTCCGAAATTACCTCTTTCTCTTTACTAGACCTAGAAAATTTACTTAAGGCCAGTACATCCTCTACAGGTGACATCCACCAAAAAGCTCTGACAATTCTGGAGGGAGTAAGAGCGATCGCTCACCAAGACGATCCAAACTTTCCCCCACTAAAGTCGGTTAAAGCCAAAACCCAAGAACTCCAACAAGCTATCAGCAACTCCCCTCCAGGGCAACTACATCCAGAAGCAAAGGCCCTCACAGAAGAAACTCATCCCCTGGCAGCACTCCTAACCCTAGTCGAACAGCAACAAGACCTAGACGACGATCGCTGGTTGGCTCTCGAAGAAAAAGTCGGCCCTAGCTTCGGCAAAAAATTAGTCGTTGCCATCTCCAGAGGCAAACTTAAGGCTAACAAAACTACCTTGCCACCTTCTCCCAAACCACCCGCACCAGCAATTTTATTGCCATCCCTCGAAGAACTAGAAACACCAGAAGTCTCTCCCCAGGTAGCTCCACCCACACAACAACCCGATCGAGAATTACCGCCCTTAATAGTAGTTCCTCCAGGAGGTGCGACACCCACGGCCAGGGCTACTCAAACCCCGGATGTAATGATTTTGGAAGCTCCTTCCTCTTCCGAAGAGCTGGACGAACCAATTATCCTTCCAGGAATGTGGTTATCTAACACTTCCACCCTTCGAGGAGAAAATAATGCCTTTGGGCAGCAAGGAGGAGTTTCTGTGGGCCTCAAAGTTCTGGTTCACTTGCAGGGCATAGGCGATCGCTCTTTTGGAGCTTACGAATATGCCGGCACTCGCGGTCAAGGTTTGCGCATCGAAGCATTTCAAATTAATCTCGACCCCCCCAGAAACGATTTAAGCATTCAATACATGGCTTATATCTCCAGTATTGGCGATACTGATTGGTTCGATGAGGGGACTTTGGCAGGAGAGCGAGGCCTTTCCCTTCGCATTGAAGGTTTTGCCATGCGGCTTACTGGCAGGGAAGCTTCTAAGTACGATGTCTTCTACACCGCTCACATTCAAAATATGGGAGACAGTGTTGTTTATTCTAACGGTCAATATTGCGGCACTCGCGGTAAGCTTCTGCGCGTTGAAGGTTTGAAGGTTTGGATACAACAAAAGACTGATGGCTAATTGCTCTATTTACAATTAACAATTGACAATTAACAATTGACAATTAACAATTAACCATTTTCCAACATTACTAACAGACAAAGCAGCAGTGCTTCGGTCCACTCAACAACGGCACCGTAGGTATCGCCGGTGTGTCCTCCCAAGCGATGGTTAAACCAAGCTCCGACAAGAAAAGCGATCGCTCCTCCACCGACAGCCATGCCCAAGGCTACTAACCATCTCTGGGGAGCTAATAAAATTTGCAGTCCGCTGACACTCAACAGCAATAAGGCCCCGCCGAGAAAATCCCAGAGGGAGTAAATCGCCTCTTTGTGAAAAGCTCCTTTGCCCGTAGGTTTGAGGTAAGGATAGCGGGCGATCGCTACTAATTGTCCCCACCTGCCCCAACCTGCAGCCGCCATTAGGGCCAGCCATCTAAATTCGTCAAGGTCTGTTAGGGCCGTGGTTTTTAACAGCAGGAGCGCGATCGCTGCCATGGCCCCGAAGGCCCCGGTGGCACTATCGGCCATTACCTCCAGTCGGCGATCGGGTTCCCATACTGCCAGTCCGTCTGCAGCATCCATCGCCCCGTCTAAATGGAGTCCGCCAGTTAAAAAGATGCCAGCTAACACGACTAAGGCCGAGCGTGTCATTACTGGCATTCCTAAAATTTGTAAGCCCGAGTCTAGAAGTCCCAAGAGCGAGGCGATCGTCAATCCTATTAGCGGGGACCACCGGGCAATCCCTCTAAATTCTAAACTCCAAGCTGAGGGAATTGGCAAGCAAGTATAAAAAGAAAAAGCTGCCCCTAAATTACCGATTTTTTCTTTGAGAATTTGCACCAATACTGCCACCCAGTCACCTTTGAATAAAACCAAACAATTATCGCTAATTGTCAATTGCTAATTGCTAATTGTTAATTGTTAGTTGTTAATTGTTAATCCTAACCATTAGCTATTAGCCTGTATTTCCCCCTCTGAGAACCCAAAAAGCGATAAGTCTCTGGTTCTTTTCTTATGTGACGTACATCCCATTTTATCTTGATTAAGAAAATTTATAATTTTTCTGGCAACTAGCTTAGTAGGCTAATAGGCAATCAATCATATTGACGACTGGTTTTTTTTCTCCGAACGCAACTAAAATAGCGAGTAAGTAAATAAAAAATTGCCTATCTTTTCTTAAAGATTATTAACCTTTTATCCTCAATTCCAGAGCTTCTAGCTCTTACTCGCTCGCCGCCTGGATCGTATTGGAAAAAACTATGCCAGAATTGGATCGAGAACATACATTACTACCAGGGGGCATCAAACCTTGTCGCCCCCAACAAAATCGAGAAATTGAGGCTTTTGCTCTATGAGTTACCACAAGTCAAACAGGGTTCATGCACCATGCATAATTGATGCTGGCATAGTTGTCAACAAACGCGACATCCAAAGATTGCTAATAGATTTAGGTCGGGTTCGTTATGTCCATTTTCTAGATGGCCAGATTCAGAGCCGGGGAGAAGGATACATACTCGAAGTTTTTGACGATCTTCAAAGATCGACCCTCATTGCCAACCATTCAATCTATTTGAATGTTTATAGTTTTGATTACCTGGAACTGAAGCAATCTCCCGAAGGTGAAACATATTTTGATTTAATTAATGACGGACGTCTGTTAAGACTGATACCGTTATCTAATCCTTTACAAGAGGAAGCTACTAGGGACTTTAACGCGGCTGCTTTGGATGCCGTGATGGACCAGGTTTTGTCTGCCAACTGGGACGTTAACCTCGACGATGATGATTGCCCCTTCTAAGTTGCTCTGCAACATGGAAGCCACTTGACGAGATCGAACCAAGAGCCCTTATCTACCGCCCGATTAATTAATGTCCCACTACTTTTCTTTTCAGTCTGAGGCTCGTTGCAGCCAAACTCAAGCCCGTGCGGGCCTTTTTGTCACGCCTCATGGCATTGTCGAGACTCCAAAGTTTATGCCAGTGGGGACTCTGGCAACTGTAAAAACTTTGACCCCGGCACAGCTAGAAGCAGCGGGCGCTCAAATGATTTTGGCTAATACTTATCATCTTCACTTGCAACCTGGAGAAAGCATTGTCGCGGCGGCGGGCGGACTTCATCGGTTTATGAGTTGGAACGGTCCTATACTGACGGACTCTGGAGGCTTTCAAGTATTTAGTTTGAGCCGTATTCGCACTATTAGCGAGGAGGGCGTTAAGTTTCGTTCTCCTCGGGATGGTGCCCTTATCAATTTGACCCCCGAGGGCTCTATTTCTATTCAAAATCAATTGGGAGCCGATGTAATTATGGCCTTTGATGAATGTCCCCCATATCCGGCTACTCGGGAAGAGGTGGAACTGGCCACAAAACGGACTTACCGATGGTTGAAGCGTTGCCTTGAGGCTCATGGCCGCCCCGAACAAGCTCTGTTTGCTATCGTCCAAGGTGGGGTTTATCCAGATTTGCGCAGTTCGGCGGCCAGGCAGTTGGTGGAGTTGGATTTACCCGGGTATGCCATTGGTGGGGTGAGCGTCGGAGAACCTTCGGAATTAATAGAGAAGATTGTTAAGGTGACGGCCCCACTTTTGCCGGAACATAAGCCTCGCTATTTGATGGGTATTGGTACTTATCGGGAAATGGTGAGAGCGATCGCCGCCGGGGTGGATCTATTTGACTGCGTGATTCCTACTCGTTTGGGAAGGCATGGGGCCGCTTTAGTTGGGGGCCATCGCTGGAATCTTAAAAATGCTCGTTTTCGAGAAGATTTTACTCCTTTGGACTCCTCCTGCCCCTGTTACGCTTGTCAAAATTTTAGTCGGGCCTATTTAAGCCATCTGGTCCGCGCTAAGGAGTCTCTGGGCTTTACTCTGTTGTCCCTTCATAACGTTACCGAGTTGATTCGCTTTACTCAACGCATTCGGGATGCTATTTTGGGCGATCGCTTGACCGCAGAATTTGCTCCCTGGTTGGATTGAGTTTAGATTTTAGATTTTAGACACAAATTAGAATAAAAAAGATGAATTATTGTTGATTAATATTAAGATACACTAAGATTATGAAAACTTTTTTTTAGAGAGGTAGAATCGTTCATGGAAATGGCACTGCTTTTAGCAAAACTTCCCGAAGCTTATTCAATCTTTGACCCTTTAGTTGACGTATTACCAGTCATTCCCGTGTTTTTCTTACTGCTGGCTTTCGTTTGGCAAGCTGCAGTGGGCTTCAGATAAGAAACTGAAGATAAATTAAAAGAGGAGCCATGATGGCTCCTTTTTTTTTATTCCTAGTTTGACCCTTTTTCAACCTCATAGTACATAAGGAAGAACAGGAAAAAGGTGGTGGGCAAAAGTAGCGACGATCTAAAACTCCGGGCGGATCGCCAAGGCGAAAACTAGAACCCTACCCTCTTCCTTCACTTTTCCACGTTCCCAGTAATTGCGGTTCGGCGTTCCTTAACATTTCCTAAAGTTTGTACCTAACCAGAGAAAGAACTGCTATAATTTTTTACCAATTGATTACATCTGTAGAAATTTGTCTAAATGACTCCTGAATTCTATCGCATCCTACAAAAGCACTTTCCAGGTACTTTGCCATTAGAAGAGTACATGAAACAAACTTATGAGGTCTTACAAAAATATGATTTTGAAGAGGAAAATACCATGGGCATGGTCGCTATTTGCAGAGATGAGATTACGGAACCTTTGTACGATGAAGTCGTAAAGTATTGGGGAAAGACATTTAATTGTTGCAGTTTGGGGGGCTTTTTAACGATTGGTAAAACAGGACTGCATGCGGCTGCAGAACATACCCCAATTTCTAATGGAATTCGTCGGTTCACTTTCTATGCAATGCCTCATATTGCCATTTCTCAAGATGGAGAAATCGGCAAAGTATATCGAAAAGGAATTGAAAAAGCTTCTCATGCCTGTGGTTCTTTAGATATGATTGTCCAAGAACTCAGAAACGGACATTTTAATATGTTTCTTGATTTTGAAGACTTAGAAGAAAGTATCATCAGGCAGAAAGTATTGTCCCATCTCAAATATGGCATCAAGCCGGATTTAATTAGATTGACTAAATTAGCTTGTAATCTTATTTCGATGGATAGTAAGAATCTCTTATTGAAGCATTTAGACCCGACAATATTTCACTATGGCTTGATGACGGGAATTATGATTCATGGGCCTGGCGATCGCAATTGGGTTTATCCTCGCGATTTCTATGTTATTGGGGCGAATTTACCAAATAATATGGAAACAATTAAGGTCTTTCATCCCCGCAGAATTAAAATGTTAAGAAATGAGTTGTTAAGCGAATTTAGCTTGTCGGCAAAATCAACGGTAGCCATAAAGGTGTAGCAATTTGGGGTAAATTGTGAAGCGACAACTGTGTGGTGCGCTTCACAATTGAGATGGGTTCAGTCCTCTTGAGAGCGAAGCCCACGACCCTATTTTAAAGAACTTTATGAGTATATTCGTGTTGTTTGACGTTATCTTCAGTGCTGACAACATTTTCCGCGTTGAGTAGTCGCTTCCGTTCTGTCGAATAATTAAAATCATCGCGACGAGTTCCCACGGGAATTAAAGATATAGCCTTATGGCGACTTTTATAAGTACGAGTTGCCGCGATCGCTCTTTCTGCAAAATTATGGGCAAACTGAGCTTCGGGAGGAAAACCTCCTGGCATTTGAGGTTCTTCTTCGGGTAAAATCTCTGCCATTGTCGTTCCCAGAGCCATTGAGTATGAGGTGGGAATGCCTTTTACAATAGCTTCCAAAGCAGCCGAAGGAATAGGTTCGACAATTTTTACTTGGGTAACTTCACCCTCTTGCTTGACAAAACAAGTGGCTACACCCACCACTAAATAATCGTCACCGCTGACATCGGGAGCATTGGGATAAGTAAATGTAGCTACCATATTTAAAAAAAATTGAGTATTTTTAATACAACGTCTTATTGTACCAACAATAGAGCGCCAATCGAATTTAAAGGCAAGTCAAAGCACGAGTTTTGCTGGCAAACAGGCATCTAAATCGATATTGGCCAACTTTTGATAAGCATCGTCGATAAAGCGATCGCCTCGCAAAGCCCCTGTACTAGCACCGGGACAAATATAACGAAGAGTCTGGGGCGAAAATCTTTCAATTAAAGACCGAACGCTTTTAATTTGGCGCGGCCAATGAAAAGTTTTGGCAGTACGCAAAGGCAGAGGTTGTCCCTGTAAATTCGGCAGTAAATGACGGCCAACAAACAAAACCCCACCATAGTCAGAATAATAAAGACAAGAAGAACCGGGAGAATGACCCGGAGTCCAAAAGACAAGAGAGCGATCGCTCAATTGCTGTTCGTATTGGAAAGTCACTAACCGAGACTCTGGCAATAAATAAGCCTCCTGCTCTTGAATCCAAATATCGCAATCTAAAGTTTGCTGAATTTTTTCGGCTTTACCAATACCGCCGCGATGGGTAATAAATAACCACTTGACCCCTCCTCGTTCCCGCAAAAACTCTACAGTAGTCTCATCCCAAGGGGGAGAATCAATCAGAATGTTCGCTTGATTATCTACAATAAAATAAGAAGTTGCCCCCAAAGTATCTCGGTTGGGTGAAAAAGCAAAAATATTTTCCCAGATAGAGCGGGGTGGTTTCGACAAATAAGGCTGTTGTGTCAAGGCAGTATTTTTTAATTCTTAGCTAGACGTTCGCGAGATAAATATTATGGTTTTTTGGTTAACACTAATACTATTAGGAATAATTACATATTGGGTTTTGCAACGGAGCGTTAGCCAGATGACCAGAACGCCCGTTTGGATTTTGTGGCTGGTAATGATGACACCTGCTCTGATTTGGAGTACCTGGGTAGCCCTCTACGGACAGAAGGAACCCATACCAGCCGTATTGGTAATCGTACCTTTCATATTATGCCCCTTATTGTATTTGTCGTTGGTCCAGTCGGGGCGCAAAAGTTCGGATAACCGCGAGGCAGCCAAGGAGCGAAAACAAGCCTTAGTTTCCTCTAATGCTATGGAGCCAACAGAAGAAAATCCTAAAGCGCGGAAGGTTATTGATAGCGCAGAAGAAGCTAATTTGCGTAATTGTTTTCCCTGGACCATTTACCACTTGCGCAATTTAGAATTTAGACCGCAAGCAGTTATTTGTCGAGGTCAATTAAGAGCTCGTCCAGAAGTGGCCTATAAGACTATTCGAGAGAAAATAGAAGAACAATTTGGCGATCGCTTCCTGGTAGTCTTTCAAAATAGCCTCCAAGGCAAACCTTTTTTTGCCCTGGTTCCCAATCCTTACAGCCGCACAACGCCCCTGGCCAGCGAACCGATAACTAAGCCGCTTTGGGCTTTTTGCTTGCTCTTTATTACCTTCTTTACTACCACCAAAATCGGTGCAGGAGAAATTGGGGGCATTTCTGACGCGGCTTTGCAATCCGATCCCCAATTATTAATTACTGGATTGCCATATAGCATTGCTTTAATTGCCATTCTGGGAGTTCACGAATTAGGTCATTATTTGGCCGGACAATTCTACAAAATTAAAGCTACTTTACCCTATTTTATTCCCATACCCTTTTTCTTAGGAACTCTGGGCGCTTACACTCAAATGCGAAGTCCGATTCCCAATCGAAAAGTTTTATTCGATCTAAAAGTAGCAGGCCCCATAGCAGGATTTTTGATAACTATTCCTCTATTAATTTGGGGTTTGGCTCATTCGGAAGTTGTGCCTTTATCTGCCGATAGTTCTGGAATCTTAAGCATTAATTCTTTAAATCCTACTTTTTCTTTTTTGCTAACTCTTTTGAGTAAATTGGCTCTTGGCAGTCAGTTTACCTTGGATAAAGCTCTCGATTTACATCCAGTAGCCGTGGCAGGTTATGTGGGTTTGATGGTGACGGCTTTGAATTTAATACCAGTAGGTTCCCTAGATGGCGGTCATATAGTTCATGCTATGTTTGGGCAAAGGACTGGTATGGCGATCGGTCAAATTTCGCGTTTTTTGTTTTTGATTTTGTCTTTTATTCACAAAGAATTTCTGTTTTTGGCAATCTTTTTATTTTTCTTGCCTCTAAATAACGAACCGGCCCTTAACGATGTTAGCGAAATGGATAATAAACGAGATTTTATTGGTTTGTTAATGTTGGTATTATTGGCAGCAATTGTCTTGCCAATGCCGAAAACAGTAATTCAATTGTTGTTTTAAAGAGCTATTGAGAGCATCGAATCTTTGCAAAAAGACTTTCTTGCCCATTCCCAATTCCCCATTTCAAGGGAACCAAAAATCGAGATTGCCACGAAGAATCTCGCAACCCTGCGCGATTCTTGGTTCGCTTCTTGCATTGAGATGCACCCGAGCTATTTCATCGTAAGTAGGCATTTATCGTAATTAACAAACCCTGACCCTCGTGTTAAAAAAATGGAAATTAAGGCAATCTCATTTCGTTTTAAACAATCAATGGAGTAGGGTAAGACGAGATGAAGTAGAATTGCCCGACGGAACGGTTATTGATGATTTTTTTGTGAACGTTAGACCGGATATTGCCCTAGTTGTTGCAGTCACGCCTCAAGATGAAATTGTGTTTGTACGGCAATATCGACATGGTGTCGGTGAAATTTTATTGGAATTGCCTGCGGGTAGTTTTAACCCAGAAACCGAAAGTAGCGAAGTTGCTGCTGCTAGAGAGCTGGCGGAAGAAACTGGATATGTTGCCGATAAATTGATTCGGTTAGCGACTTTGTACGATAACCCGGTTAAAGATACTAATTCTCTTCATTTATTTTTAGCCACAAATGTTATTAAAAAAGAGGAAAAAATCAAACTGGACGTAACGGAAGAAATTGAGGTTTTTCTAATTCCTGTTTCTCAAGTTAAGGACAAAATAATAGGGGGAGAAATTTGCGTTTCGGGAAGCATATCGGCTCTATTTTTAGCCTTAGAATTTTTGAGCAAAAATAATCAGAAATAAACTCAGATATTTTAAATAGAATATGTTCTCATTCCTCATGCCCTATTTCCTGGTATTCTGGACAATTTTTACAAGGGCCGTAGGGATTAACAGCGCAACGAAGTTCCGCAGAACGGGCATTATAACGACAACTTATGTCGCCGATTACATAGCCCACACCTTTGATGTATTGTAGTTCTGGTGGAGTAGATGCACCTCTTCTAGTACGGTAAGTCAGCCTAGAGACGGCTCTTAGGCGTCGTCTTGCCCTAACCTCAGCTTTGTGCATGAACCAGAAAGAAATTAACCAAGGAGTTAGACCTAGTAAGAAAATTAAGAAAATCTTCAGCACATTTCTTGAAATATCGATCGCTAGCTTAATCTCGAAGACTACAGACAACTGAAATTGTTTTCAGTTTCAGTGATTATTTTATTATAAAAAGGCAGCTTTGGGATTTTCGTAGGCGATCCTCAGATTGTGCCGATAGGCGATTTAAAGAAATTGAAAGGGGTTAACATCAGAGGGCTTTAAGCAAAGCGATCGCTTTGGTCTATTGGTTGACAAAATTATTAGCTAGACTCCTCCAGGGAGCTGCTTTATCTGTATTCTCTTGACGAGTTTCATTTTCGATTTGAGTTACGGTTTCACCAGATCGCGAAGCGAAGGGCCAGCGCAGTGTAGCTGGCAATTCTACCTCGCTAAAAATATAAACGGAGAAGGTGACTGCCCCTGCTAAAAGTAATTTTTCCAACATGACAAACCTCCCCTAGCAAAAACAATTTACTGTTTTAAAAGCTATCTGATTTTGATACTCTGCGCTCTTATGCAACGCAGATTCTTAAGCAGTTCAAAACTGAACTCTTAAAGGCATTATCAAACTGCCACTACACGCTCAAAATGTTTACTAATAGTCACATAAATTGCGCTTACTTTACTTTTGCTTATCTTTTACGATCGCTCGCATAAGTCGAGTCAAGCTACGCAAATAGCTCGACATCTGCCGTCGCCCTGCCATTATTTGCAGTGGTGTAGTCATACTGCCGTTAGAGTCAATCTAACCGTTGTTTCTGACTTACCGGGATTTCTCCGTACTAGGACGATTCAAAGCGCAGATTTTTTCTTTTACGATCGTAGGGCAAAAACTAGAAACTTTCAAGGCGATTAAAATCGCCAGGAAAGCTTTGAGTCCGCGCCTTTAAAAAGACGTGGCTTTCAAGCTCTCGTCCTTTTTTCGTAATTTTATAGCTTTTTGATGTAATTGTCTGTGACACGAGCTTTTTGGGGAGGCGATCGAACTCACTGGTGCATCTCAATTTTGCATCGATCGCTATTAGGGACTTGCAATTTAATAAAATACCGCCGTGTTGGGTTCCGTTTCACTTCGGCCCGACCTACTATTGGTACTCTATTTTTTGGCAAGTCCCTTATCTGTTTTGGCAGTAGAAGCTTAAGATAAAATGATAAGCATTTAAGCTGTTATTTGAGCATTAGGAGATTTAATTTTATGTTAGCTTACATTTTGGCCGTAGTTGTTGGTTTGGGTAGCTTCTCTATTTATGTGGCGGCCTTTTTCTTTCCAGAAGTCCATCGCAAAAGCGACTTCTGGTGGAGCGGTGTCGGATTGTTTTATGCCTTAATCTTATGGACTTGTGCGGGACGGATAACGGGTGCAGTGCTTTTAGGTCAAATGGCCAGCGTGAGTTTATTAGGTTGGTTTGGCTGGCAAAGTCTAAACTTGCGGCGGCAAGTGACTCCTGTAGCCGAGCAAACTAAAATACCCAGTCAAGAAAGTACGGGCCAATCTGTCAAGTTTCCTAAAGTGGGGGGTAAAGCGAAAGAGGAAAGCAAAACTACACCAACAGAAACTCCAGCCCAGATTAACGAAACTGTTACAGCAGAAGAAGAAACGGGGCCAGAGTCAACAGAGGCGATGGAAGAAGTATCTTGGGAAACCGAAGTTCCGACGGTTGCAGAAACGCCTTCCCCAAGGGAGTTAGAAACCACTGAGACTTTAAAAAATTTGACCCAACCAACGGAAACGGAACCAACGGAAACGGAGACAGAAACTAAGTCAGAACGGGAAACTCCAGGGGTGGGGGAAGCAAGTTCTCAATACGGGGAGGTTAAGTCTGAGGCAAAGCAAGATAAAGCTAAAGATTCTTCTCAGAAAAAAGCGGGATGGTTTTCGATGTTAGTAAGCAATCTTAAAAATCTCTTCCCTAAGAAAGATAAGAGTAAAGGTAAAGTAGAAACCACTTCCAAGTCTGTCTCGAAGGAAGTAGAATCAACTGCTGAAACTCCCGAAAAAATATCGGAGACGGAACCACAAGCAAGGGTTGCTGAAACTGAAACGGTGGAAACAGAGGTTAACGTGACGGAAAAAGAAGCAGAAGGGATAACAGAGGTTGAGAGCGAGCAAACAGAAGAAACGATAAAAAGTGATGGTGAGGCCGAACAAGTGACGGTGGTGGAAAAGGAGGCAAAAGCTGCAGTAGAACTAAATGACTCTTGGGAGGAAACCCCAGAGGTGAGTATTATTGAAGAAAAGGTGACAGCAACTACTGATGAAGTTAAAGCAGAAGAAACAGCAAGGGAAATTGAGAGTAAAGAAGACGAGTTAAAAACGGCAGACAAAGAAGAGGAAGTTGAATCTCAAGATAAGTCTCAAAAAGTTTCTTCAGATGTTCCATCGGTGTCAAACAAAGATTGGGATTCTGAGAAAGAGTCTTAAAACGATAAATTGGCTAATAGCTAATAGTTAAGGATGCGTCTTGTATGGGTCGAAAATAAAATTAGCAGGAATTAGCCATTAGCCCCAAAAAAACTCGGCTTAAGAAAATGGCAAGAACACATCGAAAATTGATGCAATCCCCAAAAAATTGAAGCGTAATTTGACCTTATTTAAAAATAAGTCTCTCTCGCGGAGGCTTATTTTTTTTGGCAAAAAAGTAACAATTTGACTGCAGTTCCCTCGCGAGGGGTCAACTATGGTCAAAATACCGACCTAGCAAAGGGTCAGCCAACCCAGGCGATCGCTCTTAGGGGGAGTTTCATCAAGCCACTCTAAGCGGCTTCCTGTCAATACAGCTTTAAAGGTACGCAACATAAAGTTAAGTTCCAATTTAGTTTTCTCCTGTCTATTATATCGAATTTGGCATGGCGATCGCAATCCGGGGCAAAGTATTCGGACAGAGCCCAAAGACAAGGTGCGTCGAAGCGCACCCTACGATTAAGGACTTGCGTAGTAATAAGGTACCGACTTGTTGGGTGGAGGTTCGCGGAGCCCGACCTACGATTTTCCTTCATCTGGTAGTTTATTTTTGCGCGACTCCTAAGAAACTATTTCTAGATCGCAAACTTTAAAACCCGCCCCCCTTGGGAGAGGATTGCCGTTCATATCTGTGGGATCTGATTCCATCGGACTCTGGGGGATATAGGGTCTGGCTTCCACATACTCTCCCGTTACCTCCACTTTTCGGTCGATGTATTCCTCGAAACTCTCAAAAGAAACGTTATCTGAGGGTCGTAAAATTACCCCTTCTAGGGCCGATCGCTCTTCAACTTCCCCATCCCCAACGTCGAGAACATAATACTCGCTACCTCCCGCCATCCAAGACTCGGCAGTCTTCGCCCAGGGTTTTTTAATAACCGTCCCAGTTAAGGTAGTTTCAGAACAATTAGTAAAATATGGTTGTTTCATTTGTGCGGTCTCCATTTTTTTTGCTTCTATTTGGAACAACCAAGAACGAGTCATGCTCCCTACTAATATTAGTCCTAAAGCTAGCCACAAATACCAATTTTTTTTGAGGGACTGATTTTGAACTAAAAATTTCATAGCTCTTGTTATTTTTACTGAGTTGTAGTACAATTAAATACTATCGTTTTTTCTACTAATCGGGAAAACCATAATGATTTTAACAACTGTCGAAGGAGTGCCGGGGAAAGAAATAGTCGAACATTTCGGCCTGGTACAGGGTAGTACGGTCAGAGCGAAAAATATTGGCAAAGACATTTTGGCGGGTTTTAAAAATGTAGTTGGTGGAGAATTAAAAGGCTACACCGAATTATTACAAGAAGCTCGCCAAGAGGCAACCGATCGCATGATTTTACAAGCCCAACAATTAGGGGCAAATGCCATAGTTAACGTCCGTTTTGCTACTTCCTCCGTGGCCCAAGGCGCGGCAGAACTTTTTGCTTATGGAACTGCGGTGAGGGTGCAATAACTATGGAAGATTTAATCTCTATATTTGTCGTTTTGGTTTTGTTGGCAGTTGGCTTTTTTTCTGGGGTTTATGTGGATAAAAAGCATTACGAAAGTATTAAGAAACGAGAACGACAAACCCTCCACGTTCCCGTCGTAACTTTTGGTGCAAAACAACCATTACCAGAGGCGCGAGAAGCTCAAATGTTTGTAGGTAGCGTCGTTATTTCTAGCGACTATTTTAAAACCTTTGTTTTGGCATTGAGAAATTTAGTCGGCGGTCGAGTGGTGGTTTACGAAAGTTTGTTAGATCGGGGTCGCCGCGAGGCAATTTTAAGGATGAAAGAAGGGGCGATCGCTTGGGGTGCAACTCAAGTTTTAAACGTTCGTTTTGAAACTTCCACTATTGGCGGAAACTCTAATCAAGGTCCGGTTTCTATCGAGGTCATTGCCTACGGAACGGGCATTCGTTAAGTTGTTAGTTGTTAATGGCTAATAGCTAATGGTTAATTGTTAATTGTCTTTTTTTCTATTAGCCATTAGCCATTACCCATTATTTATTACCCATTATGAAATACACTCCTAAAGAAATCACCGAAGAAGTTAACGTAACCAAAGTTCATCCTTTGGTAAATTTTGCTTATTTATTAGGTACGGTAGTTGGTTTGACATTGCTAGTTTATTTAGGTTTGGGAATAGCAGCAGATTTTCTCGTTCCTAGAATTAGTAGTAAAACCGAAAAACACATAGGAGATTTGTTAGCGCCAGTAGTTACGGCTCAATTAAATGCTACGGAAATAAAAGAGGATAAGCGCATCGAATATCTGGAAGATTTAATAGTATCCTTGCAAGGTGAAAAAGTAGATGCAGAAATTCCTTTAACGGTGCATTTAGTGGATAGTAAAATCGAAAATGCTGCTGCTTTGGCGGGGGGGCATATTTTTGTGACTGCGGGTTTTTTAAACTCGGTCAAGTCGGAAAACGAATTAGCTTTTGTTTTGGCGCACGAATTAGGTCATTTAGCTGCCAGAGATTCTTTAAAAGGACTGGGGCGATCGCTCCCTTTAATGTTTATTTTAACTGTAGTTGATTTCGGGACTTCGGGGACTGGGGGTACGCCAGGTATTATTAAACACGCTGTTAATTTAACGGCGATGAATTACAGTCGAGACCAAGAATATGCCGCAGATGTTTATGGTTTATCGGCGACGGTACGTCGTTACGGACATGGAGATAATAGTTTAGATTTTTTTGAAAACATGGCGAATAGGGAAGGGAAAACGGCATTGGCAAATAACGTTTCTGAATATTTTTTAACTCATCCTTTAACGGAAAAACGGATTGAGATTTTGAAAGAGTTAGCGGCGAAAAATGCCTGGTCGATGGTAGGGGAAATTACGCCTTTACCAGAGGGGTTGAATTGTTCTAATTTTGAGTGTGGAGGTTCTCAAAGATTACGTTGAAAAAAAGAACGTGTAAGGTGCTAAAAGTTATCGCCCATAAGCTTTGTCTCTACAAACAAGATAACGATTATGTTAAAATTAAATCGAACCTCAAATTACCAGGAGACGAATAATGGTAGCAGCTCCACAATCAAACAAAATGACTCCCCAAGAATACCTCGACTGGGAGGAGAAACAACCGATTAAATATGAATATATGAACGGTCGAGTTTTTGCCATGACTGGAGGAACTCTTTTTCATAATGAGATTGCCATTAATTTGACGATGGCGTTAAAAAATCATCTGCGAGGTAAAGGCTGTAGAGTATTCATGGCAGATGCCAAACTTGGGGTTTCTGAAAATGGGCCTTTTCATTATCCCGATGTGATGGTTAGTTGCGATAAAAGAGACAAGCGTGCGAGTAAAGTAATTTATCATCCTTGTTTGGTCGTCGAGGTTTTGTCTCCGGGAACCGAAGCTTTCGATAGGAAGAAAAAGTTTCAGAATTATCGTCGCATTTCTACTTTGAAAGAATACGTTTTGATTGATGCGGAAGAGATGATGGTTGAGCGTTTTCGACTTAACGAAAATGGTATTTGGGAATTCTATAACTATGGGGAAGGTTTGAAGATAACTTTAACTTCCGTTGGTTTTAGTTTCCCCATCGAGATGCTTTATGAGGATGTGATTTTAGAAGGAATGGAGGAAGAGTAGAAGAATGGAGCGATCGCCCTTTTTTATCCTAAATTAAATCCAATAAAGCAGTTAAACGCGGGGAGGGGGCTCTCGCATTCGGGCACGAAACTTTTTGCTTATTTTCATAATTTGCCGCCCGAATGCGAGAGCCCCACGATAAGCGCCTAAGGTGCGCGTTGCGGGCACTACCACGAGTTAATCCCGCCAGCGATCGAATTGGTCTTCCGAACAACCGTTAATGTATTGGTTGTAAACCCAACCATCTAGAGTCTCGAAGGTCTCGTTGGGAGTGTATCCATAAACTCTAGCTTCGATTTTTACCCAGTTGCCTTCCCGGTAAGCTGCCCTCACGCCATCGCCGCGATTGAGTTTGACGATGCGGCGATATTGAGTGCCGGGACCGCTGCGAATATTAACGTTATTGCCGGTAATAAAGGAACAAACGGTATTTTCCAAGTTTTTTGCGTTGGAACCTCGATGATAGCCGTCGGCTTTTGCCGCCATTGGCAGCAGAAAAGGAACGGTAATAATACCCAGAGATAGAGCGATCGCCCCATTAGCGATTCGATTTAATTTGTGCATGATTCGAGAGCCATTTATTGGGTCAGAATTAATCTTTGACATCCTCCATTGCCTAAAGGCGAATGGATTCCTACTGTTGCCCTGAGAGCTTCTAGGTGGGTTGACACTTCGCTGAAACGAACTATCTTTTTTACGGACAGAATTACCATTTCTCTATGTCCGTTTATACTCTCGGAATGCCCTCCCGCGAGTTTTAAATAGTTGAGTTGAGAATTGACCTTTTTTGGTTTTCAAAAGGCTATATTTTTATTAGAACTCAACTATTTTTAAATGACAACTAATTTGTTAATAAAAGCCGTCCTAAAAGGACCTTGCTCTAAACCTCCCAGTAAGGTGCGCGCCAGAATAAATGTCTCTGGTGCGCGACGCGCACTACCGATCGTTTAATTTATCGTGCAAGCGCTTGAGCAAGATAACCATTTCGGCGCGGGTGACGAAATGGTTGGGACGGAAACTGCCGTCTTGATAGCCGGTGATGAGGCCCTCTTTTACGGCCCATTCCAGTTGGGAATAGTACCACTCGGTTTGAGAATTGCGAACTACGTCTTTAAACATACGCTCCACGTTGCTTACAAAAATGTAACCTGAATAATAGAATACACCCTTATGGACCAATTTGGGCAAGTCGTTAATTTTAATGCGGTAGGTGTTGAAGGGTTGGGCGTCGAGATAGTTATCGATAACTAAGCGGGCATAATCGGGTCGATCGCGATCGCGAACGATGCGGATAGCGTGACCGTAAGTAGTATTACCGATAGAGATATTGTCTAAGATTCCGTCTGCTGCTACATCTTGATTGTACTGAGCGTTACCTCGATAGCCCGTAACTACGCTATAACCTTTGTTTAGGGCTTCCACAAAATCCGAACCCGCTACATCCACCCGGTAGGTAGTAATGTCTCCTTCGTTAGCTTTCCACCAGCGGCGAAGCAAATCCACTGCTTTATAGATATACCAACCTTCTGTATCTGAAAAATCGTCTTTTTTAGCTTCTTCTACTAAAGCGCGAAATTGAGTGTTATTAAAGCGATATCCAGTCAAATCGGAAATTGCAGCCGCACAAGCAAAGATAGTGCAAGACATATTGTGAACTTCCAATTGATTGTATTGAATTTGATACTCCCAGAAAGTGAGAGGAGCGATCGGTACGTTCTCAAGAATGCCCGCACCCATTCGCCAGTCGAGGAGACCGTAAACTTCTTTAGCGGCGTAATAGCCTTCTGGGACTTGTTGTTCTCGAACCATAGTGCGATTGTTAAATTAGATTTCGCCGCAGTTGTCACCGAATGGGGAATTGCTAATTGTCAATTGTTAATTGTTAATTGTTAATTGTTAATTGCTAATCCTAGCTATTAGCGATTAGCTATTTTCTGCAAAAATGGGACTATTTCCGTCCAGAGAAAATCGCAATTAACTATCATTATCCAAAGGCATCACTATTTCTACTGGTTCCAACTTTTTGCGAGATAAAGATTTGATTTTATCGCCACCAAAATCTAAGGTTGAAAACAAAGGCAAAATTTCCTTACTAAAAGCCTCAGCAGCTTTAGAACGGTAGCGATTGGGATTATAAATCAAAGACAAGATTCTATTAACTACAACTCGCTCTATTTTAACAGTAGTAAGAACCCCTATTTGCAATTCTTTTTCTATAGCTGAAACGGAGACAAAAGCCACTCCTAAACCAGATTGAACGGCGTTTTTAATAGCTTCTATAGAATTAAGCTCCATCTCAACTTTCAAACGACGGCTATCGATACCGCTGCGACTGAGTATGTGGTCGATGACTTTGCGAATGGTAGATTGGGAATCGAGAGTAATAAAGTGCAAATTATAAAGATCTTCTTTTTGGATAGTCTCCTTCTCGGCTAAAGGATGAGATACAGGCAGAATTAAAGCCAGTTCGTCAACCGCGTAAGGGATGACTTCCAGAGACTCTTGCAGCTCCGGAGGAACCTCCCCGCCGACAATGGCCAAATCTATTTGGCCATTGGCAACGCTCCAAGCAGTACGACGGGTAGAGTGAACGTGGAGTTGTACGGCCACGTCCGGGTATTTTTCCCGAAACATCCCGATCGTCCGGGGTAGAAGATAAGTCCCGGTTGTTTGAGATGCGCCCACAATTAAAGTGCCTCCTTGGAGGTTTTGTAAATCTTCGATGGCGCGACAGGTTTCTTGGCAAAGGGAGAGAATTTTTTCGCCGTAGGTGAGCAGTAGATGTCCCGCTTCGGTGAGTTGGGCTCGGCGGCCTCCACGATCGAATAGGGGTACGTTTAATTGTCGCTCTAAATTTTGCACCTGCAAGCTCACCGCCGGTTGGGAGACAAACAGACTATCGGCGGCCCGTTTGAAACTGCCTTCTGTGGCGATCGCTTTGAGGATGCGCAATTGGTCTAAAGTGAAAGGTAGCTCGGACATATTGTTAAATCTCTGCTAGGAGACAATAATTTGGGAATTTCAGCCCAAAGGGTTCCTCAAGTAAAGTAATCTATAGCCATGAATCCACCTCTTTTTAAAGGTTGGAGGAAAGGCGAACGGCGGTTTTAACCGCCGCGATTTAAACAACGCACAGTTTATTAGTTGGTACTCGAATCATGGAGATAATCCTTTTCGAGAAAGTTGTAAGTCCCTAAGACCACCAAAAACGTTGTGTCTCGCAATTACGCGATGCCGCGCACCCAATAAGGCCAACAAATAGTCCAGGCTAGGGAAATACCTTCCGGTGTTATCGTTTTGGGCTGCAGTGGTCTAGCCAACTCTTAGGACTTGCGTAGTAATAAGGTACCGACTTGTTGGGTGGAGGTTCGCTCTGCCCGACCTACGATTTTCCTTCATCTGGTAGTTTATCTTTGCGCGACTCCTTAGTTAAACGTTGGGTTCATCGAGCTGCGCGGCCCGCGGCCCGCAGAAGTTGACGGTTGAACTAAGATGGGGATTTGCCCTTTGGGGATCGCGTTTTTTTAGCATACTCCACCGGAGAGTCCCGAGTCGAGTTAAGTTTTACGATCGATTGCTTGTAACAACCATGTACTACGAATGGCTTACCCCCAGCCACTGGGTAATGTTGGGGTTATTGCTAACTTTTGCCATCGCTCATAGCGGTTTGGCTGCCTTGCGTCCCTGGGGCGAGACCAAAATTGGCCCGAGGCTCTATAGGGTTTTGTTTGCTTTAGTCAGCTTACCACTGGCCGGGATCCTGATTGTCTATTTTTTCAATCATCGCTACGATGGCTTGCAACTTTGGCAAGTACAAGGGGTGCCGATAGTCCAACCTACGGTTTGGGTTCTGTCGGCCATTTCGTTTTTGTTTTTGTACCCCTCTACTTTTAATCTCTTGGAAATAGCGGCCATCGACAAGCCCCAAGTCCATCTCCACGAAACGGGCATTATTCGCATTACTCGCCATCCGCAGATGGTGGGGCAGGTCATCTGGTGCGTGGCCCATACTCTCTGGTTGGGCACTAGCTTTACTTTGGTAACTTCTGCAGGATTAGTTTTGCACCATTTGTTTGGTGTCTGGCATGGCGATCGCCGACTGCGGGCCAGGTACGGGGAGGCTTTCGACAGCTTGAAGGCCCGGACTTCGGTGGTTCCTTTTTTGGCGATCGCTCGTGGGGATCAAACTTTGGAGCTCCGAGAGTTCTTTCGTTGGGCCTATTTGGGCGTGGCCATTTTTATTTTGCTATTATGGCAAGCCCATCCTCTATTAATTCGTGCAACAGGTAACGTTCCTTGGTAGCATGATCCCATAGCAATAATAAAAAACCATAAAAACTGAGGGATCGTCGTGTTATCCGTTAACGAACGCAACTTTAGTCAAGAGGTCTTAGATGCCTCTACTCCCGTACTGGTCAATTTTTGGGCTCCCTGGTGCGGCCTTTGCCATTCGATCGTCCCGCAATTAATTCAGTTTCAAACTGAGTGGGATGGTCAGTTAAAACTGGTGGGTGTTAATGCAGATCAAAGTTTAAAATTAGCAAGTACCTATCGTCTTAAAACTCTACCGACTCTCATCCTTTTGGAGGGGGGTCAAGTGCAGCACCGAATAGATTGTTTTTTGGGACGAGAAGATTTGCGACGAACGCTGGATGCCTTGATGGTTGGTTATCAAAACCGTCGCGAGGGTCAACTGCTTTATACCACTAGCTAAGTTTTTAGTAGCGGTTAGCTAAATAAGCAAATTAAAATAAAAAATAGGGGTGCGTGTTTCTCCACTGGAGACGCTCGAACTGGGGGTAAGGAAAAATCAATTTTCCCTTTTTTCTAGTTTGAACGTCTCTTAGTGTTAGTGGTAACAAGTTTTACTTTTTTATGGAGGAAGCATGGATCGTTATTCGGGCAAGTTCGGAAAGATTTTTTTTGCTCTTTTGCTGGAATTAGGATTGGTCTCTAGTTGGTGTTTGCCAGGGGTTGCTCGACCTACCCAAAGCGAGACGATAGGCGAGCCGCCTTTCCTACTGACCCAAAGTTACCGCGTTGGTGACAAGGTAGAAGTTTTGTGGGAAGATAAGTGGTATCCGGCACAAATTTTCGATCGCCAAGCAGGAAGTTACTGCATTACTTATATCGGTTACGATCGCTCTTGGGATGAGTGCGTCGAGGGCGATCGCATACGCTACCCGGAACGACCTTTTGGCAACATAGACCCCCAGCGAGGAGAAAGGGTTGACGTACTCTGGCGCGGTGATTGGTATCCGGCGATGGTTTACGATTTCAGTCAAGGCTATTATTGCATTACTTATATCGGTTACGATCGCTCCTGGGATGAGTGCGTCGAGGGCGATCGCTTGCGAAACTATGCTGAAAATTAAAGGCTGAAAACAAGGTTGTTTTCAGCCCTTATAGCGGTTTTCAAGTTGTTCCATCTAACCCATACGGCTTAAAACTCGATTTACTAAGACTTTTCCTTGGGGGTTGATAATCTTGAATCTGTACTTGCCGGTGTCGTTAATTGGCGACATATTGTAGGTGTAGCCGTCATTTTCCCAGGTGTAATGTCCTTGGTTGTAATGGGAAGCTTCGGGAATATAGAGGCATTGGTTTTTAGAGTTGCAACCGCGATAGGAGGCGCTGCCGGCATATCCTTCGATGGTTACGGTGTAGCCGCCGCCAGAAAACCTGGAAGCGCGATCGTTAAAGTAACCTTCTAACTCTGCGGTACGTTTTTCGGTTTGTGCTGTCAGACAGTCGGTATAGAGCAAGCCTTCGAGAGTTCCACCTAAAGCCGACGATGCTTCAAAATTACAGGTTTTATCGCGAAAATCGATCCAGGCTTGTTGTGCTTCTTTGAGTCGTTGTTGTCTTTCACCATCCAGTTGAGACCGAGCTTGTTGATAAACTCGATTTAGTTCTTTGTCGGCTTCTTGGTATTGTTCGGCTGCGCATTGTTTCATTTCTACCGTATTGCCTGCCGGGTTGCATTGAATATTTTGGGCTAATACTTGCTCTGCCGGGGTGCGAATGGCTAATAGGGAGGTGGCGGATAGGGAAGCTAGGATTAAGGAAATAGAAAGTTTCTTCATAATTGGAACTCCTGAACTAGGACTATAGATTTATTTCTATAGTTTTAGTTTGGCGCAGGATGATTTCTCTTGGAACCGGAAGGATGCCACTTAGCTAAATGTCTGATGCCGGACCACCAAGGAATCGAGTTTTTGAGGACGGCTGAAGGGTGACAGTTGAAAAGGTGGCACTTCGTTTGTAGTAATCGCTTTAGCGATTTTAAGTAGGTTCTATATCGCTAAAGCGATTACTACTAACGGCTTTATATCGCTAAAGCGATTACTAC
>CAZUCT010000043.1:23815-24900 GCA_964619285.1 uncultured bacterium
TCGCTAAAGCGATTACTACGAACTGCCTTATATCGCTAAAGCGATTACTACGAACGGGGATTACTACGAACCCTAACTGCTAGCTTGTATTCCTCTCTCTCGCAGTTGGTTCATAAAAAATTCTTCGAGACTTTCTCGTTCCCTATTCATCACTATTATTTCCCCTTTCATTAACTCGATACTTTCTAAAAATTCCTTGGGGTTTCCTTCTAAATGACCCTGCCAAAATTCTTCTTCATATTCTAAATCGGGAATCCAGTTATTGAGAACGTTTAGATGACCGCCCTTGCCTTTAACGTAGTATTGTTCTTCGGTTTTAAGAATTTCGTCGAGGGTGCCGGTGCAGATTAATTCTCCTCTGGCAAGGATGGCGATGCGATCGCATATTTTCTCGACATCTGACAAGACGTGACTGTTAAAGAAAATAGTCTTGCCTTGTTGTTTCAAAGAGAGAATAATCTCCCTAATTTGATAGCGCCCCATCGGATCTAAACCGGACATCGGTTCGTCTAAAAAGACTATTTCTGGGTCGTTAATTAGGGCTTGGGCCATGCCGATTCTTTGCAACATTCCTTTGGAATATTGACGCAGTTGTTTTTTAATAGCTGCGGACCGGGCTAAACCTACTAAATCTAATAAATCTGGTATTCTTTTTTTGGTAATAGATTTAGGAATTTGAAACAGTCCGGCGGCAAATTCCAAGAACTCCCAACCGGTGAGATAGTCGTAGAAATAGGGGTTTTCGGGTAAATAACCGACTTTTTCTTTGACGGCGCGATCGCCCAAAGGTTTTCCCAACAATTTACCGGAACCACCAGTAGGTTTAACTATGCCTAAAAGAGTTTTTAGCAAAGTAGTTTTACCCGCCCCATTCTGTCCTAAAAGTCCGAAGGTTTCTCCCTGATAAACTGTCAGGCTACAACTTTTTAAAGATTCTATTTTTTGATTCATCCAGAAGCCGGTGCGGTAGGTTTTACTAAGATTAGAAGTTTGCACTATTGGGCTTGCTTCTGGGGTTTTATTTTCTAGTTTTACATCTACAGCAGAATCCATAATTATCAAACTTTTTTTACCAGTTTTCCCAG
>CAZUCT010000043.1:25000-31318 GCA_964619285.1 uncultured bacterium
TTCGTAGTAATCGCTTTAGCGATTTTAGTTCGTAGTAATCGCTTTAGCGATTTTAGTTCGTAGTAATCGCTTTAGCGATTTTAAAACAGTTCGTAGTAATCGCTTTAGCGATTTTAAAACAGTTCGTAGCAATAGCTTTAGGGATTTAAAACAAGTTCTATATCGCTAAAGCGATTACTACGAACTAACTAAACGAGTTTTAAATCTGGATATTCGGCGAACATATCGTCGGAAGTCAAAGTATCGCCGCTAGCTTGAGGAGTCCAGAGAACTTCCACTGCTAATAATTGTTCGCTAGAAATAGCGCCCATTTGACTCAAAGCCTCCCGTAAATCTTTGGTGTTATTAACTGCTGGCAGTTGCATTTTGCCTTGGGTGCCGGCAACTATGGTAACGACGATGTATTCTCCTGGGGCTTGACTTGCTTCTGCCAGCTCTCCTTTGCTGCCGTCGGCGGGTAAAGATGTTTCGCTGCCGTTGCTGAGTCTATTGTTATAGTTCGAGAGAGTTTCTTCGCTAAATTTGCTCCGTTCTGCCAGGGCCCACTGATTGAATTTAGCTTCTGCGGAGTCTAAACGAACTTGTTCGCTTTTGGCCGCGCCATAGACCCAATACTCGGGGTGGCGTAATAAAGAGAGGGTGGCTTCCTGGAGAACTTGGGCGCGACCGGCTGCCGAACCGGTGTCGGCGGTTTGGCCGATGCGGTCTAGGTCTGCTTGGAGGCTGCGGGCTTCTGCTAATAAACCGACTTGGACGCGACCGACGGTGACGGTGGGGTTGCTGCTGTAGCTTTCTCCTTCGCCTCCGCCTCCTTGGCTGACCTGGCGTATGGTGTTGACTAGGAAGTTGGCGATCGCGATAAATAAGATGATGCCAAACAAGCCGCCAAAGCCCCCGCCGAAGCCGAAGAAGGGCAGCAGGAAGGGAAAGCCAAAGCCGCCCCCGCCGTAATATCCTCCTCTGGCCGGGCTGCGGGTGGGGGCGCTGTAGCTTCGAGTGGGGGCTCTAAAAGAACCGCCACCGATGCGACCTCCGCTTCTGGCGGCCAAGGCCGAGTCCGCTTGACTGAAGGCCAAGAGGGCTACGAGGCCGATTGCAAAGAGGGATTTTAAAATTGGTTTGATTTTGGATAGCAAGTTTTGGCGCATAAATAAGGCCCATTGATAATTCCTACACTTCTTAATTTACCGTGTTTGGAGGGGAGTAGGGAAGGGGGCCTTTTACTGGTAAGCGATCGGGAAAACCGTACATGGCAATTGAGAGTTAACAATTAACAATTGACAATTTCATTGGCTCTTTGACACTCCCCGCTCTAAAGAGACGGGGATTCTTCATTCACAGACTCGCCATCACTTAGCAGGATTGCTCCAACCAAGCCAGAGGGGAAATCTCCTGAAGCGTAGGTTTCGGTGTGCCCCACCGTACTGAGCGCTTTTTTTAGGATGTTTTTGGCTGCATTAATATCTCTAGAATCTACATAGCCACAATGAGAACAAACGTGAGTTCTTGTTAATAGAGATTTTTTAACTTTTTGACCGCAATTAGAGCAATTCTGAGAAGTATTTTGCGGTGGTACGGCAATAGTTAATTTGCCATATTTTCTCCCCAAATACTCTAACCATTGTCGAAAAGTTGACCAGCCAACATCGCTAATAGATTTGCTTAAATGTCGATTTTTTACCATGCCTTTAACGTTTAAATCTTCAGAGGCTATCAAATCGTTAGATTGAATCACGGAATTTGCTACTTTCTTGCAATATTCTTTTCGTTGCCTACTTACTTTTAAATGCTTTTTAGCATAACGACATCTAGCTTTATGGTAGTTTTTTGACTGCGGTTTAGCGCCTTTTTTATACCTCTTAGATTTCTGTCGATTAGCACGATTTAACTGGGAGCATCTCAATTTTGCATATTTATTTTCTCATACTCATACTCATACTCATACTCTTACTCAAAAAAACCGCTTTTTGTTTGAGTATGAGTAAGAGTATGAGTGTGAGTCATGAAATTATCGAGGGGTAAAAATTACAAATATGGGATGCTCCCATTTAACTGCTTTTCCGATTGTCGGTAAAACATTGGATTTTCTACTGTATTGCCATTACTATTGAGATGCACCCGCATTGCCTCTTCCAAAAACCTCCTTAATACTGCTCTTTATCCAATACTAAAGTTTCCTTAATTTCCCTTGCCGATGGTAATGGTTACTGCTTCGTTGAAAATTACTAATAAAATAACGGTAAAGGCAGCGATGGGGGTATTTGGCAGCAATGTTTGTACCTCTTTTTAATTGGGGAATGAGGAATGAGGAATGGGGAATTGCTAATTGTTAATTGTCAATTGTTAACTGCTTTCTTCCCTATTCCCTATTCCCTATTTTCTATTCCCTATTCCCTATTCCCTATTCCCTATTTCCTATTTCCAAAATATTTTTAAACTTCTTCGGCGGCCTGTAGAATTAAGCGGCGGGCGACGGTTTGGGTGCCGGTGTGTTGGAAATAATTGGTACTCATGTCGAGAAATGCCGCCACATAATCTAATTTGTCGTCGGCTATTTCTACGACACCTTTAAGGTGGCTGAGAATAGCGTCGGGATCTAACCCTTGGGAGCTGACTAAATTACCCATCCACCCGGTGACGGCATCGAAACTGTTGCCGATAAAGTTGAGTTTGCCTTCAGTGCTATCGCCGGGGATGAGGTCGTTGATTTTTTGGAAGACGGGGTTTTGTTGCAGTCTGGAGGAGCTCAAACCGCTGATGGTAGAACTGATTTTTTGCAGGAAGTCCGGCCCCAGGGGCAATACTCCGTCGAAACAAACTAGGGCCACCATGCGCATGAGGGAGGGGCCGCTGTATTCTTCTGCTAGGGCTGAGGTAAATTCGCCGATGCTGTCTTTGGTGGGGAGTCCTTGGAGTTTGGAGAAGGCGATCGTTTCGGCTACCACCTTGAGGCAGATGTCGAGGGATTGGATGGTGTCTGCTTTGGGGGTGACTTGATTGAGGAAGCTGAGGAAAGAGATTTTTTCGCCGATTTTGTTGGCCATCGCTGCGGCACCCAAGGCGGCGTCGGCACTATCGACGGTTTGGTACAGCCAAATGGCGGTTTGATATCCCTGGGATTCGTCGTTGTAGAGCCAGAGGGCCTTTTCGCTAATTGCTTGGATTCGATCTGGATCTTCTTCTCCTGTTACTTCGCGGACGGTGTTGGCAAAGCCTACGAGGTTGTTCCACTCTCCGGGGAGGGCAAAGTCAATGGCTCGCAGGGCGGTAACGGTGATGCCGCCACTGGGCAGGTTATCGACTAAGCTGATAATTGAGTCGCTCATTATTTATTCTCCAGACTTTTTTTATGGGCTGGCAAGCCCGATGGGGCTCGGCTTGGAAGCTAAGGGGAACTCCGATAAAAATGTTGAGGTTTTATCTTTTGGAGCCTCTTTAGCGCCCTACCAGATTCTACACGATTGAGGGCCGCGTTGACAATTAGCACTACTGTTTCAGCAAGCCTTAAGTAGAAAAGCTCAAAATTTCTTGTATCGTTTCTTTTAAAAATGCAATTAGCAGTTAGCAATTAGCAATTAGCAAAAAGCGTGTTTCTTCTTGGTTGCCGACGGCAAGCTTTGGTTAAGGATTGAAATCCAAGAAGGGCAAAAACGATCGCTCTTTGGGAATGGGGGCAACGGGTTCGGTAAGAGTAAATTTGCCGGCTTCTATCCATTCTTTTAATTCCAAAGCAACTTGACGGGAGAGAAAAATACTCGCCAAGGGGGCAGACCTAACGGTTTTGCCCTCTATTTTGATGCGCCCGCTTTTTAATTGGGCGTAACTCACCAAACCAAAAGTCGGTCTAACCCGCCGAGGAATGGAAAAATCTACTACTGGCGCGACTAGCTCTTTATCTTCTACGGCACAACTGGCAACTACTTTTTCGTTTACCACTGGCAAGGCAACGCCAACTCCCAGCATTAAGGAAGGGCCGTAATTTTTGAAATAGCAACCTCGAACCCATTTAGGTTGCATTTGTTTGGCATCGCCGATTAAGGCTAAGGTGGCAGAAGGGCCGATGGGGGTTTTATTGGGGAGGCGTTTTTGGAGGGGGAAATGTTGGGTGCCTTCCCAGGTTATATAACCGATGCCGCCACCGAGAAAGACGCGAGTGCCAATACCGATGGCCTCTAACTCCGGATCGTTGAAGAGGGGGGAAATGGCTCCGGGGTTGGAATAAACGGCGTTGCTTAAGTGGGGCAAGAGGGGACCGAGGTAGGTAAATAAGGTGCGATCGCCCGAATTGGTGCCTACGATAAAGTTTTGATATAGATTTCTGGGATTGAATAAGTAAAACTGGTTAACCGTGTCTTTAGTAATAGTTGCTTCAAAGGTAGCGCGGGGATAGCAGTCGGTCACTTGTCCCACGGCCCGCACTTGCACCGGTTTGCCGGCGATTAAATCTTCGATGACATGGCCTCCCCCCCTTTCTTTGACTTCTTCTCCATCTTCTGTGGCTTGAGTAGCTCCCAAATACAAATCTACTGCCCCAAAACCGGAGTAGGCCAATACTCCATCTAACCAACAGGATTTGATTTTAATCGGCGGGTCCGTGTGTCCCAGATTAATAATGGCCCCGGAAGATTCCATCGGTTCAAAGGTGCCGGTGGTAATGACATGGACTTCTTTGGCGACTTGCTCGATGCTGGTTTTAGCAACTAGGGTTTTTACTTCTTCAACTGTTTTAACTGTGGCTTTTTGGCTGTTAATTTTGTCGTTAATTTCTGCGATAGTTCTGAGCATTTTTTGTCTGTTATTTTAGCGGTTAGTACCGTTTGTAGTAAGCACTTTAGTGCCGTTTGTAGTAAGCACTTTAGTGCTAAAAATATTTTGGAAAAAGCGCGAATAGCGCTTACTAAAAACACCGTTCAAGAAACCCGATTTTTAGAAAAAACCGGGTTTATGGGATACCGAAAAACCGAGTTTTAACCAGAATAGGATTTGCGGTTCTCTAGCGCTCTTCGCGCTTACTACGAACCTAATTATTAATTTCTGGTTCGGCTGTGTCGGTTTCTGGGGGCGATCGCCTGTCAATTATTTCTACAATTTCCGATGGTTCTTCGAGAGCTTCATCCACTTCGCATTCCTCATAATTTTCAGAATTGGAGTGCCATTCATCGAGAATATCTGTAACTAATACTTCTTTCATCCAAACTTGACCGACTACCGTTAGAGGCAGGGCTAATAATAATCCTAAAAAACCAAAAAATTGAGCAAAAAATACTTGGCTGGCTAAAACTAATGCTGGCAAAACCGATACTTGTTGAGCCATGACGTAAGGAGTTAAAACGTTGCTTTCTATTTGTTGAATGACGATATAGGCAATTAAGACAAAAACCGGTTTTAGAGGAGATTCTAAAAGAGCGATCGCTATTGGTGGGATGACGCTGAGAGCCGGTCCGATATTAGGAATCAAAGTCAGCATACCCGCCAATACTGCCTGAGCCCCTGCCAGAGGAATACCTAAAATCAAAAGAGCGGTCAAACTCAACAGAGCAATAACGCTCATATTGATAGTCACGCCGATGACCCATCCCCCCAGAGCAATTTCGCACTTGTCGAGAATACCGTCCACCCGGCGGCGATAAAAAGAAGGAAACAGATGGATAAACCCTTGGCGGTAAGATTTGGGGTCGGCCAGCATCATTAAGGTGAGAACCATCATCAACAAGGTACTCAGGGCCACGCCCAAAGTGGTGCCGACAAAAGCTCCGGCCCCTCCGAGAAGTTGATTGAAGAGCGGTTGGAGTTGCTGGAGGAGCTTATTAGAATCTATAAGCGGTAATTCCTGTACTAATCTTCCAGGCAACCAGCCTTCTAGAAACTGGAGCCACTCGTTTAATTTATTGATGACTCTAGGGATAAGGGTGGCCAGTTGCTCGAATTGACCGATGAGAGGAGGGACGATAATTAAGAAAAAACCGATGAGAACGAGCAGAAAGAGGACGATGGAGACGAACACTGCCAGAGGGCGCGGCATCCCCGTTTTGTTTCTCATCCAGCGGGCCGCTCGATTTAAGGCCGTAGCGATGACTACTGCCGTAAATATTAGCAGCAGCAGTTGGCGAATCTGCCAGAGAATATAGAGCGAGGTTAAGAGGGCAAAGAGGCCGATCCATTTACCTAAGTTCACGGGCATTGGGGGGGAAGGGGTGGACTTTTATCGATGGGCAAGTTAAGACCGCATCTGAGAATATTTAAAACCATTTTGGCGCAGGTGGGCGATCGCCCCCGTTCGTAGTAACGACTTTAGTCGTAGTTCGTAGTAACGACTTT
>CAZUCT010000044.1:0-21068 GCA_964619285.1 uncultured bacterium
GCCCGACCTACGATTTTCCTTCATCTGGTAGTTTATTTTTGCGCGACTCCTAACAACTGGACCTTTTTCCTAGGAAGCGAAGATTGTTAAATCATTAGAATTTGCAGCAACGAGCTTAGTTGGTTCTGGGTCATGTTGGGCGCGACTAAGGGGGTTCCCACGTCTCATTGATTTGGCCAAGGGGCCTACTGTCCCTCATTTTTTCCCCTTGTTCGGTGGGTTTTAGATTGTCTTTTGGACTAATTTGAGAGTGTTAATGGCCAACTTCTTCCGCTTTTTGAGCGGGCCCTAATTGTTCGTGGCTCTGCTCTCCTCAATTAAATCGAAAATTTCCTGGTAAGCAAAACTATTAGCCAAACTCTCTAACTGCTTCGCCACCACCGGGGCAGTATCGGCTATAGCGTCGATCGCCTCTTCTATCTTTTTTGGAGCTAAAGTTAACAACCTATCTTCGAGAAAAGTTAATAATTCCGACGACACTGCCGCTAACCCTTCTGCCGCGAGCGCTTCTTCCTCATTTTGGGCGGCCTCCCCAGGGTCTTCATAAATCAATTCTACCCCTAGCGGTGACGCGGTGACGCGGTGACGCACCGGACGCGGTGACGCGGTGACAACCCCGTATCCGTGTCTCCCCGTATCCGTGTCTGGTGTGTCTGGTGTGTCTGGTGTGTCTGGTGTGTCTGGTGTGTCTGGTGTGTCTCCCCGTATCCGTGTCTCTCCCTCCCCGTGTCTGGTGCGTCCTCTCCTAAAAGCGCAATTCCTTGCCGCTTTGAGTATGGTTGAAGAGAGTCAGTAAATGTTCCCCGCTGCGGGCGATGATGCCTGCGTTTTCTTGGTGTTCGCGACTCAGAGTTTGACTGCGAATTAGGAGTTGGGAGAAACCCAGGATGGCGTTGAAGGGCGTGCGCAGTTCGTGGCTCATATTGGCACTGCAGATCGTCGAGAAAGATTGCCGGCGGATGTTCTTGGTTGCAAAAAGCTCGAACGAACTGACCGAAGACGCGATTAAAGCGATTTTGCGATTCGCTTGGCCCTAATTCAATGGCGGGGGGCTGTTTGCCAATAATCAGTTCCACTTCGGGAATGACATCAACAATCACCTGCCCGTTATTACCAACGGCGGCTAAAAGTTTTTCTCGCCATTGAGTAAGTTTTGCTTCATTTTCCGTCAATAGTTGTCGCATTAGCTCCTGAAATGCGCTAACAATAGCCGAGTAAGGAATGTTGCGCTGGAATTGGTCGAATTTCCCAGAGATAAAATAGCCTCGCTTTTCTGCAATCGGCTTGTAAAGTTCTCGAACTAGGCATGATTTCCCGATGCCGGAATAACCTGCCACCATCATCATTTCCACTTTGCCCGTCTCTGCCACTCCCTCGAATGCTGCTAGTAAAGTTGCGATTTCTGTTTCCCTTCCGTAGAGTTTTTGGGGAATATAAAAGCGTTCGGAAATATCTTTTTTACCTAGAGAAAAAGGAGCAATATTTCCCGTTTCTTCTAATTGTGGCTGACACTTTTCTAAATCGGAACTTTCAAAAGGTAATTTTCCCGTCAGCAGTTCGTAAAAAGTCACCCCCAAGGAATAAAAATCGGTCTGATAGTCCAAACTGCGGTTCGTTCTGCCGGTTTGTTCTGGGGAAATATAAGCTAGAGTTCCTTCTAAAACGTTGGGATTTTTTAAAGTAAGATTTTCTCGATTCAGTTTGGTATAAATGCCAAAATCAATTATTTTTAGTTCTTTAGTTTCTGGATTGAAAACGATGTTAGAGGAATTGATATCTGGGCGAACGAGCTTGACTGCGTGAATTTATCCCAAACTTTCTACTGTAGAAATTGCCAGAAGCAAAAATTCTTTAAGACTCAGTTTTTCTCGCTGCAATAACCATTGTTGGAGGGAAATACCGCCCAAGTCTTCGCCGGCAAGAGTTATCATAAAAGAACCTGGGGATAAAATAGGGGATAATTTGATTTTAAGGAGACATCAATTAACAATTGCGTGTTTGGGAATTTTAGCGACAACTTAATGGTTAATTGTTAAGCGACACCTTTCCAGATAAACCCGGGCGGCGCGATCGCCCTCGCAAAACTCCACGCATTGGCCAAATAAAAGCGCCGCTTCAGCAAAAGACTTCTGATGATGTAATAGCACTGCCTTTTCAAATTTCTCCTTAGAAGCGATTTTAGCATCTCGCAAGTCTGGCGGATCGGCAGAAAACACCTCAAACAAACCAACCGCTTTCGCTTTTCCCTTAGCTTTAACTTGTTCGATAAATCGAAAATCGTATTCCCAAGGATTATTCAAACGCGCCAAAGTCTGATGGGTAATTAAAAGGGAAACTCCATAGGTTTTGGTCAACCCTTCCACCCGAGAGGAAAGGTTCACCGCATCGCCGATAACAGTCCCGTCCATGCGTCCCAACCCGCCGACAGTTCCCAAAATTAACGAGCCCGTATGCAAACCAATACCTATGCGCAGGGGAGCGAGCTCTTTTTCTAATCGAGCTGAATTGTAGATTTTCAATTCCTCCAACATGGCGATCGCCCCCTTAACTGCATCGTCGGCACAATTAGGAAACAGCGCCATAATCGCATCGCCGATATATTTATCAATAAAACCGTCATATTTTTGAATTTGGGGTTCCATAAAACCCAGGTACTCGTTAATAAAAGCGAAGTTTTCGGCTGGAATCATTTGTTCCGAGATGGTAGTAAAGTCGCGGATATCGCAGAAGAGAACCGTCATTTCTCGTTCCACGCGATCGCCCAATTCCACATCGATAATACTGTTTTTCTCTAAAAAGCTGAGAAACTGATAGGGAACGAAACGCTTGGAAGCCTCGTATAATTGCGTATTTTCCGAAGACAAAGCTAGCTGAGTTTCTAAAGCTTGATTGTAATCAATAAGTAGCTGTTTCGATTGGTTGCGTTCCGTGATATCCTGAAACACTGCAATGCCATAAACCAGCTTGCCCGTTTCATCAAAAATGGGCGTGCTAGAAACTTCTAAGGGAACGATGCGATCGGGATGGTACAGTTCTAAATCGTCAGCTTTGGCTGTTTCCCCTGCCAAGGCACGCACGATCGGCAGTTCCTCGTTTGGATATAAATCTTGGGTTCCGGCACGATAAACCTGATAGGCTTCGGCTATTTCCTCAGTTTTCGTATCTGGAACTATATTGATGCCTAGTAGCTGTTGTGCCGTTCGGTTGGCATATTGAAGTTGACCGGTTTTTTTGTGAACCGATATACCTATAGGTATGGCATCTAAAAACTGTTTTAACCTTTGTTCGCTTTGTTTGACTTCAGTATAGAGTTTAGCGTTGCTAATGGCGATCGCTACTTGTCCAGATAAGAGTTTGATAATTTCCAATCGGTCGGAAGTAAACGCTCCTGTAGTTAGGTTATTTTCCAGATAGACAATACCACTGAGTTGACTTTGGTTAATCAGTGGCGCACACAAAATAGATTTGATTTGATTCGTTGTAATATAAGGGTCATTGGTAAATCTGCCTCCCTCGGCAGCATTCTTCTTCACTACTGTTTCTTGAGTGCGAGCGACATAATTGACGAGGGAACTCGGTAACTGTCCCTCAATGGCGAGAGACTGCAACACCGAGACGCGATCGGAGTCCACATTGCCAGAAGCTTCAATTACCCATTCTCCGGCTTTGTCTAAAATGAGAAAGCCTGTTTGCGCTCCAGTATTTTCGATGAGAATTTTCATCAAGTTAGCGAGCAATTTATCCAGCATAATTTCGCCGGAAATGGCTTGAGATGCTTTCATCACAGTAGCCAAGTCCAATTCAAATCCTGACTTCTTGTCACTGGTAGAATGGATAGTTGCCGTTGTGAAATTGGAGGTAATATCGTTAGTAACAGATGATTTTAATAGTAGTTGCGGGTATCCTGCTTCTAAATGCTCAACTTTTGCCTTTGCTCCCCAGCGCGTGTAGGCATAGCGTGCCTCTTTCATATAAGTTTGGGCAAACTTCTGTCTGCCACGCTCTAAGTAAAACTTGGCAGCTAATTCATAAGCTAAGGCTTCTTCTTGAATAAATTTGTTTTCTATAGCTCCTGCAATCGCTTTTTCGTAAAACTCTTCAGCTTCAAGAATTTGACCTAAGACTCGTGCTTTCTCTGCCTCTACCAGATAAAATTTATGTAAATGATTCATGGGCGCATGATGCGCCCATGCGTACATCTGTTCTTGATTCTTATCTACGCGATCGAGCAAAGCTGCTCGATCGGAGTTGGAAAGCTCTGCAAACAAAGCTAGATGTGCCAGAGAATCATAAAATTTGAAGGGAGATTCGACAATCATTGTTCTGACTCCATCTAAATATTGCTCTGCTGCTAGAGCATTTTTTACAGCTTGCTGTTTTTCTCCAAACAAATAGCACAAGATCGATTTATTGAGATAAAAGAAATGAAGTCTGCTTCTGTCGTTGGTTTCAAGAGCGGATGGCAGCGATCGTTCCTCGTTATAGGCATCACCAATTAAACGGATGGGATTTTCAGAGCGACCTAGCAAATTAAGCACTGCCTGCCAGAATATGACATTCCAATTAAAAGAAATATCCCGCCTGATTTGAGTAACAGCATGACTGTAGGTCGCTATCTGCTGTTCTAATTCTGTCAGTTCGTCACCGATGAAATATGAATGATTGCAGATATAAGAGGCACAATAGCCGGCAAATTCAAAATCTCCCGTTTCTATCCCGCTTTGATATCCCTGAATCACAAAAGGCAGCGTTTCCCTGAAATGGTCTTTCCAATGCATTAGGTGAGCGCCAAAGATCTCGAATACTTTCGACTTGACGTTCTGGGCATTTAACCGTTCCTGCAAATTTAAAGCCAATTTACCAAACTTATAGGCAGATTCAATATCTTTAACAATCGCGCACAAATTTATACCGTAACCCGCATAGCCATAAGCAGACCAGGTAGTATTGCCATATTGGAGGGATAAGTTCACCAGTTCGCAAATAATTAGCACCATCAGTCCTGGGGTAGCCATATAAGCGGCAGCCGCAATACTCGACAGGATGTACGTTGCTGCTAGCGGCTCCGGTTCCCTCATTTCGGGCAAGTTAATTAACTGTTCGATTTCCCTTCCCCCTAAGAAAGAAGCTGTTTCTTCTAGTCCTCTTTGAATATCTAATTGACTCGGATTTTCGGGTAAACTTACTCCCAACTGCTCTAGCACTTGCAGCCCTATTTTAATTGCTTCTTTGAGCTTTCCCTGGGACACGGCAGCTTGAATTTTACTATCGAATACTTTCACTTTGTCCAGTGCTGTTTGAGCCTCGTTCTGCACCACAAGAGCCAACCGATCCATCTCGTCAAAGTTACCGTTAAGATATGCGGCTTCTACGGCTTCCGAGTGCAGATTTAAAGTTAGGTCATACTGACTCTGCCAACTGTCAGGATTCAATAGTTTTAGTCCTATATGCAAATAATCAATCGCTACTGTATATGCGGTGGCAGCTTTTGCTTTTTTCCCTGCCCTCAAATTAAAGTTGGCAATTTCCTCTCGTTCTTGGGGAGAAGTTACAAGGTCGACACCTACATTGAGGCGATCGACGATTTCAAATATCTTTTCTGATAGCGTCTCTGGTGCGGTGTTTTGCCACAGCAGGCGGCCTATTTGTAAGTGAACTGCTTGTTTTTGCGCTTCATCAATTAAGGCATAAGCCGCTTGCTGTACGCGATCGTGCAGGAATTTATACTCTTGAATTAACAGGTCTCGATCTAACTCAGATATCGGCAAGATTAACCCAGACTGAATGGCTGGAGTTAGTGTTTTAAAAATCTCTGCTCGCGATTTTCCACTAATAATAAAAAGGGTGTTTAAGTCAAAAACAGCACCGATACAAGCGGCTAACTGTAAAACCTGCTGAGTAAATTCGGGCAGTTTTTTAACTTTACCAATCATCAATTCTAATACGTTATCAGTAAGCTCTCGTTTTTCGATTTCGGCAATATCCCACTGCCATAATCCTTTTTTACTTGCCGCCTTAGTGAAGGTTCGGTGAAACGCAATTAAATTTTCAGAGTATAATGTTTTGAGAAATTGATTGGCAAAGAAAGGATTGCTGCCAGTTTTTTGCCGTACTAATTTTGCTAGAGGTTTTACTGAATCAGTGTCGCTGTGTAAAGTATCCGCAATAAGTTGACTAATAGACTCTAATGCTAGCGGTGCTAAAGTAATAGAATTGATAATCGCTCCTTGTTTTTGCAATCCTTCAAGCATCATCATTAACAGATGTGTCGAGCTAACTTCGTTATCCCGATAGGCCCCAATGAGAAACAAATATTGGGTTTCGTTATCCGTCATCATCAGTTCGATTAACTTGAGCGTGGCGGAGTCTGCCCACTGCAAATCGTCGAGAAAAATAACCAAAGGATGCTCTTTTGTACAAAATGCTCCGATGAATTGACTAAAGACAAGATTAAAGCGATTTTGCGACTCGGTGGAGCCTAACTCAGGCACGGGGAGCTGCTTGCCAACAATCAGTTCTACTTCGGGAATGACATCTATAATTACCTGTCCGTTATTACCAACAGCAGCTAACAGTTTTTCTCGCCATTGACTTAATTGCGCCTCACTTTCGGTTAGCAGTTGTGCCATGAGTTCCTTAAAGGCGCTGACCAGAGCCGAGTAAGGAATATTGCGCTGAAATTGATCGAATTTACCCGAAATAAAATAACCTCGTTTTTCGGTAATCGGTTTATGAACCTCCGCAACGAGAGATGATTTACCGATACCCGAATAACCTGCTACTAACATCATCTCTACCCTCTCTTGGGATTGAGGGGGGTTAGCTACGCGATCGAATGCTTTTAATAAGGTTTCTACTTCCCGATCGCGTCCATAGAGTTTTTGCGGAATTTGAAAGCGAGCGGAAATATCCTGAGTCGCTAAAAGAAAGTCAGAAATTTCTCCTTTTGTCTGTAATTGATGGAGACATTCTTCTAAATCGGCTTTAATTCCCCAGGCACTTTGATAGCGTTCCTCCGCCGTTTTTGCCATCAATTTCATGACAATATTTGAAATCCCTTGGGGAATGGGCCCGCGTTGTTGTGCCCCTACGAGTTCGTGGGGAGGTACTGGCTGCTTGGCAATATGACAATGGACTAATTCAAGTGCATCTGTTGTCTCAAACGGTAATTTTCCTGTTAGCAGTTCGTAGAACGTCACGCCTAAAGAGTAAAAATCCGTGCGGTAATCCAAAATTCGATTCATCCGCCCTGTTTGTTCTGGTGAAATATAGCCTAAGGTTCCTTCTAAAACATTGGGATTTTTCAGGGTATGATTTTCACAAGTTAATCGGGTAGAGATGCCAAAGTCAATAATTTTTAGTTTTTCGGTTTCTGGGTTGAAGACGATATTAGCGGGGTTAATATCTTTGTGGATAATATTATTGCTGTGTATCTGTTCTAAAATTTCAGTGGTTTCGATCGCAATTTTGAGAAATTGTGGTAAAGAAAATTCATCAATTGTCCTGGTATTTTTGTCTAATAATTGCTTTAAAGATAATGCCCCAAAATCTTCTAAGATAATAGCCAGAGTTCTTTGATATGGTTGGATATTATATGCTTTAATAACACCATCAATCTTCAAATTTCTGGTAATTTCATATTCCTGCTTATAGCGAGTTAATTCTAAGGGACTGGGATAGTCTTCTTTGAGTATTTTGATAATAACTGCTTGGTTATCCTGTTTTCGGCTAGCTCGATAGACTAAAGAATTAGCGCTTTCGTAGATTTTTGCCAGAATTTCGTATCCGAGAAATTCGCTCATAAGTCGTCGTTAAAATACAGGATGTAGGCAGACTAGATGCATTCCAGATTTTGAAGAAAAAGGAACTAAGATAGATTTCATTTCTACTATGGCGCTGCCAAACACTTTGTGGAAACGCTGTTTTTGGTTCGTTACGCCATTAAGATAAAAGCAACCCTATTTTAGCACTAACAACTGGACCTTTTTCTAGAGAAGATTCTCATTAGAATTGGCAGCAAAGAGCCTAGAGAGCCCGCCTGTGAAACCCGGTAATTCCTCTCATACCGGGTGATACCAAAAAACGTGGTTTCACCAGAATAGTTGAGCGACTCTCTAGTTGGCTCTGGGCCATGTTGGGCCCGACTAAGGGAGCTCCCAGCCCGGACTTAAGTAGGGCTTGCTGAAAAAGTCAGAGTGTGGGGAGGGTGGGGAGTGTGGGGAGTGTGGGGAGTGTGGGATTGCCAAAAAGTTGATTTAACCCGTCAGTTTTACTGTACGAAAATTTCCCCCCACCCCGACCACACCTCCGGTCCCTCCCCACCCCCCAGAGTTTTTTCGATTCCCGAAAGCAGACCCTAAGTAGGTAGGCAAAAATATTTGCAGAAAATTTTCCCCGTAGAACAGACATCTTGTCTGTTCGGTGTCTAATTAATTTTGCACTCCTACTTACTAGCGGAAAACGCCTAAAATGGTGCGTAACAATTTGTGGCTCGCAATTAGCAATTAGCAAGCTCGCAATTAGCAAAAAGCGTTAATATTTTTACCCACACTTTTAACAGGGAAGCACTACTACTGCTCCATCTTCCACTTGGGAAAGGGACTGTCTTGGGGGGGTTTGCTGGCAATATTTTTTAACTCCGGTTGCAGTTCGATCGCTTTTTCTTGCAATACATAAGCTTCCTGGAGTCTGCCTTGTTGTTCTAATAACTTGCTTAAATTCCAGTAAGCGGGGGCTAGCTCCGGTTGAAGTTCGATCGCCTTTCTATATTGCACCATCGCCGTATCGATTAAACCCTGTTTGTAGAACATACTCCCCAAATTGACATGAGCTTCTGCAAAGTTAGGGTCTATCTGTACTGCTAGCGAATAGGCTCGGGTTGCTGCCAGGAGCTTATTTTGTGCTTGCAGCGCGTTGCCCAGAGTCTTGTAGGCGCGGGCAAAATAGGGTTGATGGCGTATTGCTTGGTGGCAAAGGGCGATCGCCTCCGTTAGTTTGCCTTGGAAGTAATAGATTTCGGCTATTTTATCTAAAACTAAGACATTTTCCGGTTCGAGGCTTAAAGCTTTTTGATAGCTGGCAGCGGCACCATCGAAATTGCCCGTTTGTTTGAGGCGATCGCCTTCTTTAATATCTGGCAACATTTGGCAACATTTTGCTAATTGTTAATTGCTAATTGCTAATTGTTAATTGCTAATTATTAATTGCTAATTCACAACTATTCTTCATCAACGAAACCGGATTTTTCTTGATTTCTCCCTGTCGGCCAATCCTCATTTTCGCCGCCGATAATTAACTCTTCTATCGTCACAATTTCCTTACTTAACTGTTTAAAAACATTAATCAAAACATCCAAAGCAAAAGCATCGCTAGTTCCCAAATCGAACCAACAGCGAGCCCACAAATCTTGATACTCAATATTTCCCATATTGTGCATTAAAGCCATCATCGTCTTCTCAGCTTCTTCGGCATCGTAATCCATATAACTAAGGTCTATTCCCATCTCCTGAACTTGGAGATTTTCTGCATTAAAAGCACCCAATTTTCCGAGAAAAAACCAGGAATCAAAAACCTCCTCAATATACTGTTTTTCTCCGTTAGAAGGAACCGTAGGGAATCTTAACCAAATCCAAAGGTCGAAAGGATCGAGCTCGCGAAATTGTATTTCCATTAGTATTTTTAGTTGGGAATGGCTAATTGCTAATTGCTAATTGTTAATTGCTAATGGTTGGGACCAGCAATTAACAATTGACAATAAACAATAGACAAAAAGCGTTTAACTTTTGGTTTTCTTAAAAGTTGAAATGCACCCTAATAATTAAAGTTGGGGTACTTGAGGCGGTCCCCAAGGGCCAAAACCGTCTCTGATAGCATCGCGCATGGGGTCGCAAGAGCGATCGCCACTGTCGATATTATTAAGATTTTTGCAACTTTCAAAAAAGATTTGAGCCACCATCAGTCGCGGCATAAATCCCGACTTTGCCAAACTCATCTCAAAGTTTTTATCTGCTTCTTGGCGCAGGGAAATATCGTTATTATTTTTCCTAGCTTTAGAGACTAAAATTTGAGCCTTGAGATAATAAACTTCTGGATTATCAGGAGTTTCTGCCAAAACTTTTTCAACATATTTCAAAGCCTTATCGTGTTCGCCTAAATCTCGATAAGCCAGAGCGATTCCCCGATTGGCAAGATGGGTTGGATTTGCCTGTTTTTCCAGCTTTTTAATGGCATCGTTAGGATTAGCAAAAGGCAGATTTACTGCCAGCAATAAATCCATATATCCTTTAAGCAAATTCAGTTCCGGATCCAGGGGATTTTGTTTGGCAGCTTCGTCAAAATATTGTAAAACTACCTTCAACTTATTAAGAGCTTTAGGAGTACCGGACAAGACACCCTCGGTGGTAATGATATAAGCCCCTTCTAAAAAATGACCCGTACCAGCGTAAAGATTGCCTCTAACTGGATTAGTTGCCATCAATTTTTCGCCAACTTCGCGAGTTTTAGATGCGTAAACTTTTAGAGAATCCCAATCCTCATCTAAATAAGATAAAGAAGCCATCATCGCATAAGCGAGGGGTTCGTTTTGTTCTTCAAATTCTGCTTGCTGGAGATAATTTTTAGCTTCTTTATAATTGCCATTTTCAAACATGGCTTTAAAAGCTGCTTCCGTTTTATCCCCCATAGGAGTAGGATTATTGGGACGAAATGGATCTCCAACAGCAGGAGCAACGGACAAACTCAAGGAGATCGCGGTGGCGCTGGCTATGAGGGATAGCCTAGATAGCCTAGAGACGAAGTTTTGTATTCCCAGAACACTCCGTTGTTCGGTATCCCAGAAACCCGGTTTTTTGAAAAAACCGGGTTTCTGGACCGGTCGTCTAGAGACAATTGACAAACGATGGCACAACACCGACAGGGTTTTTTTCATAAGCATCTATTATCAGTTATCCGAGATAGGTTAATGGTTTGCTAATATTACCAAGGTCGTTGGTTGTTTACTTTTTTCTGTTAATCTCAAAGCCAAAAGGAAAATATTTGCTATTTTCCAAACTGACAAATCCAACTGCAAATGTTAGCACAAGCTCTGCCAACCGACAAACCCCTTATGGGGGAAAATGTTAATTAAAAATTCAATTTATAAAATAGATGCTTTATCTGAGAAACCTCTTCTATCATCCAGCAGCTAGCCCCACGCCCATACTCCAAGACATTAATTTGGAACTGGCCCCGCAGCAGATGGGACTAATAGTGGGCCGCAGCGGTTCTGGCAAGACTACTTTATTAGAAATCTTGGCGGGTTTGGCGCAAAAGTCCCGGGGAGAGATTCTCTGGCGAGAGCAGCGGTTAACCTCGGAACATTTGCAACAACTGGGAGGTTTGGTATTTCAATTTCCAGAACGACATTTTTGTGGCGGGACCATTTTAGAAGAATTGCGATTGGGCCATCCAGAATTAACGGGCGATCGCATTACTGGCGCTTTGACAGAAGTGGGACTGGAAAATCTGCCCCTGGAAACGCCGCCCCATTCCTTAAGCGGTGGCCAACAAAGACGTCTGGCCTTGGCCGTACAGCTAATTCGTCAGCCCCATCTATTATTATTGGACGAACCGACGGCGGGGTTAGATTGGTCCATGCGCCAACAGTTAGTCAATTTGTTGGCCAGACTCAAAACTCATTGGACTTTGTTTGTGGTGACTCACGATGCCGGAGATTTACTGCCAGTAGCAGATAGATGCTGGAGCTTAGAAGCGGGTATTTTAAAGTCTCTAGAATTGTCAATTGTTAATTGTTAATTGTTAATTGTTAATTATGATGACATCAAAAACTAAGTTAGCGATCGCCTGTCAAGGTGGAGGTTCTCACACTGCCTTCACCGCCGGCGTTCTCAAAAAACTACTAGAAAACAACGTACCAGAAAAATACGATCTCGTTGGTTTGAGCGGCACTTCCGGCGGCGCTTTATGCGCCACTTTATCCTGGATCGGATTATTAGAAGCAGCCCAAGGCAGAACCAGTCGTCCGGTTTACCAAAGACTGCTTAACTTCTGGAGAGCCAATACCGCAGTCACCGCCTGGGAAAGGTCTCTCAATAACTTTACGCTCCAATTCCTGCGACTCCAAGACTCCGCAGTTTTGCCCGCCTTCGCTCCCAACCCCTATTCCTTGCAAGGAACTCTCAAAGGGTTGATGTCGATGACTCCCCGAAAAGAGTATTTAGACTTCGAGCAGCTCTTAAACAATCATATACCCTTTGCAGAAATCCCGTCTCTGATACAACCGGACAGCCCTCGCTTGTTTCTGGGGGCAGTTAACGTTCTCTCGGGGGAATTTAAAACCTTCGATTCTAGAAAAGGAGAAATCAACATCGAAGCTGTCAGGGCATCTGCCGCTATTCCCAACGTTTTTACGGCAGTACAAATAGGAGATGGTATGTATTGGGATGGTTTGTTTGCCGAAAATCCTCCCATCGGCTGCTTTATGGCGAGGGATGGAGAGCTTGCAGCTCCCGAAGAGCGACCGGAAGAAATCTGGGTAGTTTTAGTCAATCCCAAAGAGCGAGAGACCGAACCAATAACGGCTCAAGAGATCGTCGATCGCCGCAACGAATTATCCGGCAATTTGTCCCTGTTCCAGGAGCTCCGTTTTATCAAAACTGTCAACAAATGGGTCGAAGGAGGTGCTTTTAAGTCCGATTTTGTCTGGGAAAACGACTTAAAGCCGATTCGAGTTCGCTTTATTACTATGAGTAAGGAAATAGCAAGCGGTTTGGATTATGTATCTAAGCTCGATCGCTCTCCTGCATTTATAGAAATGTTAATCGAAGACGGGGAAAATCAAGGGCAGAAGTTTTGGGAAAGCTTGCCAAAAGCTCCTCCAGAGCAGACGGCGGTAACTCCAAGGCCGACAGCAACCCCGATGACAGTTCCAACACCGCCAGCTCCGGTGGAACCAGAGGCAACCGGGGAAACTCCTCAACTCTTTGTTCTTTCCTTTAACGGCATCGATGGGAAGATAGATATTCCTTACAATAAGCTCTTAAATCCCGACAGTTTCACCATTGAAGCTTGGGCTAAAGTAACGGGAGGTCATAATTATCGTTCGGTGGTGACTTCTCGCAACGATCCGCCCTTGGAAGGTTACATTTTCTATGTAAGTTCGAGCAACGCTTGGGAATTTTGGCTCGGCAGCGGCGAGAAATGGAACGTTGTCGGCGGTCCGACTGCGGAAGCGAACGTCTGGACCCACTTGGCGGGGAGTTACGATCGCTCTTCTCAAACCATGGGCTTCTATATAAATAGTAAAGAAGTTGGTTTCTTAACTGGGGTCAACTTCCAAGCAAACGGTATTCGTCCCCTGCGCGTGGGTGCCGGTGCCACGGAAGAAGGGGGCAAGCATTGGTTTGCTGGGGAAATTGCAGAAGTTCGCCTGTGGGAGGGGGCGCGTTCTTCCTCGGCGATCGCTGCCCTGATGTCTGACCGTCTGACAGGCAGGGAACCGGGTTTGCTCGCTTATTGGCCTATGGATGAAGGTGTCGAACTGACGATTTTAGATGAAACCGAGAACAACAACCACGGCGCTATATCTGGAAATGCTGTTTGGGTCGAGTCCGATCTGCCAGTAGAGATTGTCAAGTTAGAACAACCCTAACGTTCTTGACAGCCACCATTGGCAATACAAGAGTAAATAACGTTTTCTTCGAGGATAGGTACGCCGTTTTCAACTACGGTTAAAGCAGCACCGGTAAGTATATAAGTAGTCCCGCCGTTTTCGGCAACATAACCAGTGCCTTCTTCGGCGAACGCCGGCAGTTTGATGGTGTTTTCTGGATTAGCTTTTTCGCCGCCAATATAAATTAATTGACCGCTACTATCTTGGCAAATATTAGCAAAAAAGTTAGCGGTTTCAATGTAAAAGGATTGGAGTAAATTCTCTTGTTGTTGGGAACATAACTGGCGGTTAGATTGAGCTAAGAAAAATGGTCTATTATTCTCCGCTAATCCTTTGGCGGAAGATATTAATAAAAAGGACGAAGTAACGGCAAATATTCCTAATTTAGCAAACAAAGCAAAGTTCATAGTTGATTCCTTCGACGATAAAATTAATAGTTCTAATTCTAGTTCTTTGTAGGTTGTGCGGACCTCCGTGGAACCCAACATCAAGCCCCCCTGCATCCGAAAGGGGGGCAGAAGGGATTTTCCTTACGTTGGGTTTCGTTGCACTTCACCCAACCTACAAAAAAATGATCCGACCCAACTACTATTTGTTAAAGTTCAGCCCAAAGCAATATTAATTAGTTATGACTGATTCCACATCTATAGACATTACCGCCATTCGCCGAGGTCAAGTCAAATCTCTGGCAGGGACCAATCTAGCAGGGGCAGATTTATCCGGGGCCAAACTCGCCCAGGCAGACCTCTCGCAAGCCAATTTAAGCGGTGCGAACCTTGCCGGTGCCGACTTGCGCGGGGCCCGGTTGCGAGCAAATCTTCGAGGGGCTGACTTGACTGGGGCCGACTTGACGGAGGCGGAGCTGCGCAATGCTGACTTGCGGGGTGCCATTCTTACCGATGCCAGAGTGCAAGGGGCAGCTTTTGCGGGAGCATTTTTGGAGGCGGCAGCTTGCAGCGGTTTGGACTTCAGCGGTGTCGATCTGCGAGGGACCGACTTGCGGGGGGCGAATTTATTTCGGGCTGTTTTGTTGGGGGCCGAGTTGACTAGCGCTAATTTGTCCGGGGCTAATCTCTCTGAGGCTAATTTGGAGGAGGCTAATCTTAATGGGGCTGTTTTGCGGGGCGCTAATTTGCAGCGTGCTAATTTGCTTTGCGCTTCCGTGGAAGGGGCTGAGTTTTCTGGGGCCTTGTTGAGCGATGCTTGTTTGACCGGCACTCCTTTAAAAGATAGTTAATTTAACTTATAAAGCCCATAAATGCAAGTAAATTTTACAAAATTTAACAATGGGGCTATAATGACGGGCGTAGGCAAACAAAAACAAATATGGTATCGGCTTTGTTTACTAGCACACCATTTTCCAACCAAAGCGGCGATCGCCTCGTCAGTAAAGTAGCGGGGGCGGCCATCGCTGCCTTGTTCAAGCGATCGGAAAAAATCGAAGCTAACGTCCGGGCCGAACCCGTGGCCAAACTGTTGCAGGGAAGTCTGGATGGCTTTGACTTCATAGGCCAAGGAATGCTGATGTACAACGGCCTTCGCATTGAAGCAATGGAACTCTACTTGGAGGCCATCTCTATTGACTTCGGTGCCATATTTACGGGCCAGATAAAATTACGGCAGCCTACTCAGGCCAGAATGAGGGTGGCATTAACCGAGTCCGACTTAACCTCCTCCTTTAATACCCGCTTTGTGGTCGAAAAACTCCAAAAACTAAAATATAAAGGAAAATCCCTCCATTTCCAAAATACGGAAATGAGCGTTAACGATGACAAAACTTTGGGAATAAAAACTAAAATTGGGGTAGGGAGTCCGACGGAGGCGATCGATGTTGAAATTACCGCTAGGGTAGAAGTAGAAGAACGGCGAAAAATCCAATTTATCGATGTCAAATACGGCGGCAGAGAAGAAGCAGTGGAGTTAGGCACAGCCCTAATTAATCATGTTAACGACCTCATGGACTTAGATAAATTTGCTTTAGAAAATACTCAACTGCGAGTAGATAAACTCAGAGTTCAGAAGCGAAGTCTTATATTTTATGGCATAGCAAAAATCAATCAATTTCCCACGGGAAAAAAATAAATATTAATTAGGGTTTGCCGAACTCACCTACAATTCAACGCTTTTTGCTAATTGCTAATTGCTAATTGCTAATTGCTAATTGCTAATTGCCAATTAAAAAAGTTGCTTCAAACCTTTGCTAACAATATTTAGCTGTTCGGCAAGCCCTAATTAACTTAGCTATTTTCTTCGTCTTTGCCAATTTTAGGAACGTAGTTCGGACGTTCTGCATCTTCCCAGCCGGGGGGACGTTTGGAATTATACCAGGCAATAGAGCCGATAGTCACTGCGGCGATAAAGCCGACAATTACCACTCCTGCGGGAACCCATAAACTCATTTCCATCTTTTTTGCTCCTTTTTTTATAGCTAGCTCTACTATTATCTCATGGTCGTGCAATTATTATCCGTCGTCTTGCTTCTGGGTGCAAGTTTTTGTCTGGGGGCTCTGCCTTTAACTCGGTTTATCGTCAAGGCGATCGCCCAAATAGACTTAACCCAGGTTGGCACCGGTAACGCTAGCGTTGCCGGTGCCTTCTCTCAGGGAGGTAAAAAAGCGGGCATCGGGGCAGTCACCGCCGAAATACTCAGAGGCATTGCCCCAGTAATAGCGGCGCGAGTTTTCTTTCCCGAGTTTCCCGCCTTGCCAGTGGCAGGGTTGATTTTTTTGGTGGCGGGTAGATATTTCATCGCCAAGGGTGGGGGAGTGACTAACGCTACTTGGGGAGTGTTGGTATATTCGCCGGCGGTGGCTTTCGGTTCGGGTGCTGTCGGCGTGTTAGTTTTAGTATTGGGAAGGCTGTTAGAAAAAAAAGCAGAAAAAGACAGTCCTCGCCCCCGACTTTGGGCGGCGAGGATCGGTTGTCTTAGCGGTCCTTTTTGGGTGTGGTGGTTCCAGTTTTCTAACTTGGAACTATTAGCAGCCCTAGTTTTAGCAATTTTATTAGTAACAATTAATCTCCTGCAAAAAGACGATATGATTTTATCAAAAAGAATTATTTTTTATTCTTTAAACGAGGAATTAGAACCGAAAAGAAGCGGCGAAAAAGCGGCGAATTTAGCCAAACTCAAAAATGCTGGTTTTAACGTAGCTGAAGGCTTTGTGTTACCGCCAGAATCTCTGGGTCTGCCAGTAACAAACCAGTTACATCCACTAAATTATTTGCATCAATTTCCCTTTATCGTTCGTTCTTCAGCTATAGGAGAAGATAGCGACATTAACTCGGCAGCCGGACAATATAAAACTGTGGGGCCGGTTAATAATAAGGAGGAATTAAGCAAGGCAATTAAACGAGTTGGGGAGTCTTATTGGACTCCAGAAGCAATTAACTATCGCCGCCAAAGGGAGATTCCAGATAAGGGCATGGCGGTATTAATTCAAGCTTTAATTAAGAGTCAAGTTGCCGGGGTTACGTTCAGCCGCAACCCTTTAGATGGAGGTTCTCAGGTAATTATTGAAGCTTTGCCTGGCAGCGGGGAAAATGTTGTCGGCGGGCGGGAAAATCCGGTTAGTTTGGTAATAGATATTAGTAACGAAGAAGCCACTAAAGAAAGTTTAGAAAATGCTTTTCAAGAAACTTCGATTTTACCAATAGAAGTAATAGAAGAATTGGTAAAGCAAGCCAGAGAAATAGAGGCATATTTTCACGGTTTGCCCCAGGATATCGAGTGGTGTTGGGATGGGGAGAAAGTTTGGGTTTTGCAAAGTCGGCCTATTACGAATTTGCGCCCGATTTGGACGCGAACTATTGCTGCTGAAGTCATTCCGGGGGCTATTCCTCCTCTTACTTGGTCGATAAATCGCCCGCTGACTTGCGGGGTTTGGGGGGAAATATTTAAGATTGTTTTAGGGGAAGAAGCGGCGGGTTTGGATTTTAAAGAAACTGCTACTTTGCTCGGTTCTCATGCTTATTTTAATGCAACTTTACTGGGAGAAATTTTCAGGATGATGGGGTTGCCAGAGCAAGGGTTGGAGTTTTTATTGCGGGGGCAAAAAATGGGTAAACCTCCTATTAGTCGTTTTTTTAAAGGGGTGTTGCCTTCGCTGCCGGGTTTGTGGCGTTTGGTGAGGAAGGAAATGAAATTGGATGAGGAGTTTGAGAGCGATCGCCTCCAAATATTCCTCCCGGCATTAAATAGTTTAGAAAGTCAGATCGCCCCCCCGCCCCCCTTGAAAAGAGGGGAGCTTGAGGATGGGGAAAAAAGTTCATCTCAGAAACCCGGTTTTTTGAAAAAACCGGGTTTCTTGAGTGGTTCTGAAAAGGGGGATCCCTCAGAATTATTAAACAGAATCGAACAAATTCAAAGTTGGTTAAAACCGATTACTTATTATAATATTCTGGGACCGATAGGGTTAGCAATTAGGCGATCGCTCTTCCAAATTCCCGAAGAATTATTACCCGCAGAAACGGCCCCAGAAATAATGTCTATTCGGGAATTAGAAAAGTTGGCGGAGAAATTGCGGCAGGCAAGGGGCGGGGAAAATATAGAAGAGACATTTAAGCAAAATCGAGAACTAGAAACCGAGTTTCAGCAGTGGTTAGAAACCTACGGTTATTTAAGCGAAGTGGGAACGGATATTGCGGTTTCGACTTGGCGGGAACAACCGGATAATTTCCGAGAGTTGTTGTTAACAATGGCGGAAAAACCTCCTACCAAAAAAGCAGAGAAAACTTCGACAGCAAGTTCTCGGAGTTGGTGGTTGAATTGGCGGTTAAAACAATGTTCCAGGAGAGCTTTAGTTAAAGGTAAAATTGCGGAAATTTACGGGAAATTTTTGGCGCATTTGCGGTGGAGCTTTTTAGCAATAGAAAGTTACGGTATCGAAGGGGGAATCTTGGAACGGGAGGGGGATATTTTTTACTTACAATTCACCGAAATCCAGGAATGGATGCGGGAGGGGAAAGTTGAGGGATTAAAAGAGAAGATTTCTCGGCGGCGAGAGCAATTAGAAAGGGATAAAAAACGGCAAATTCCCGCAGTAGTTTACGGGAATTTATTACCAGCAGAAAAGGAAGAGGTAAATAAGGATAAAATCTCGGAATTTCAATTAAAAGGAATCCCTGCCAGCGTCGGTTGCGTGGAAGGAGTGGTGAAGGTTTGTCGGAGTGTGGGAACGAGTTTTGAGGAGGGAGAAAATCCGATTTTAGTTGTTCCATATACGGATGCCGGTTGGGCAGCTTTGTTATTAAGAGGAAAAGCGATTATTGCGGAAGTTGGCGGGCAATTATCCCACGGGGCAATTATCGCGAGGGAGTATCAAATTCCGGCAGTGATGAACGTTGCTAATGCCACCAAGATTTTAGAAGACGGTCAGCGAGTGCGGGTGGATGGTTATCGTGGTATAGTGGAAATATTGGAGTAAATAGAGGTTTTTTCTAGGAGGTAACTATGTCTGATAATTTATCAAGGGATGCCTTGCTAAAAGCATCACCACCGTTAAAGTTAATGGAAGAGCTTGTAGCTGAAATTGAAAAAACGCCAAAAGAATATTGGTCGGACTTGCTAAATATGATTCGGGTATTTCAGGAAACTGTTACTAAAAAACCAGAGTCGTCGGTGGAACTTGGTACAGTAGATGAGCTTCAATTGTCGCGATCGCAACAGATTAAAAAGAATCAAGCTGCTATAGAATTGTTGCGATCGTGGCGAGAAGAAGGGGACGAAGAAGAACAAAAAGAAACCGGAGATTATCTCCGTCAGGTACTTGATGAAGATCGTCTTTCTAATAGGTCATTATTCCCATGAGTAGAATTATATTTCTGGACTCCGGTCCTTTAGGAATGGCGAGCAACCCGAAAAACTCTCCCTTATTTTTGGAGTGCCAAATTTGGTTAGACTCTTTACTACAAAAAGGAGAAAAGGTGGTGCTGCCTGAAATTGCCGACTATGAGGTAAGGCGTGAATTATTGCGAGCAAATAAGGTAGCAAGCATCAGAAGACTTGATGAGTTAAAAAAAGTCCTGATATATCGTCCTTTAACTACGGCAGTAATGCTCAAAGCTTCTCAGTTGTGGGCTGAGGCAAGACGTAGAGGAAGGCCAACTGCCGACCCCAAGGCGCTTGATGGGGATGTAATCCTCGCTTCTCAAGCAATATTAGCTGCTGATGAAGGACATAAGGTGATAATTGCTACAACAAATGTGGGGCATTTATCGCAATTTGTTGACGCTCGTGAATGGCGATTAATTCAGTAGAGGTAGGATGCGGGTGCAGTAACTTTATCGAAGTAATTGTGAAATAAAAAACTGTATCGGCATCCAACAATTAACAATTAACAATTAACAATTATGAATTTACCTTCTTTTTTATGGTTATGGAAAATCGCCGCTTGGTCTATGGGGTTTTCTTTGTTTGCTTATCTATTATTAGCTATTAGCGGCGGTTGGATGTTTTACAGTCGCCAGCAGACCAAACCGCGCCCGAAATGGTTGCGACCTTTTCATTATGTTGTTGGTGGAACGATGGTTTTTTTGGTGCTTTTGTTGTTAGCAATTGGTGTGATTGGAACCATCGGTCATTATGGCAGTTTAGGTCATTCGGTACATTTATTTGACGGTTTGACGGTGGTAATTTTAGTCATAATTTCTGCTATTAGCGCCACTCAAATAAGTGTTAGGAAACCTTGGGCAAGACTGGTTCATATTACTACTAATATTGTTCTCTTTTTCGGATTTGCTGCCGTGTCTGCGAGTGGATGGGTGGTGGTGCAGAAATATTTGCCCGGTTCGTAAAAACCGCCGTTTGTAAGTAGGTATGCAAAAATATTTGCAGAAAAATTTGCCCGTAGAACGCGGCTATTGCCTGTTCGGTATGTAATTAATTTTGCACGGGTACTTATTGGTCGTCTGAATCGATGGCAGCATATAACGGTCCAGTATCGGCAATAATAGCTCTCATTATGGTTTTCCCTGGTTAGACTCTACGATAACTAAGTCGTGGTTGGCCGAAGTATCGGCATAACCGCTGCCCTTGGATGCAGGTTCGATGCGGGGGCGCTTTTTTCTGGCGGGGGGTTGCAAGTATCCCCGTTGAGTCAGAAATTCCTCAAGTGCTTCTTGCACGATCGCCCCTGCAGAGCTATCTTGGCGATCGCTAATATAAGACAATAAAGCGCTCTCGATGGGTTCCGACAGGTTGATGGTTGGTAGTTCCATTGGTTTTGTCCCGTTCTAGAAGTTTCCAAATATGTTTTAACACATAAATTGCCAACCAACCCCCATCACCAACAACCCATCCGCACTCGTCCCGTACAATACCGCTGCTAACCACCAAACCCCATCGCACACCAACAACCCATCCGCACTCGTCCCGTACAATACCGCTGCTAACCACCAAACC
>CAZUCT010000044.1:21168-21876 GCA_964619285.1 uncultured bacterium
CCATGGCGCACCAACAACCCATCCGCACTCGTCCCTTCACTCGTCCGCTGCTAACCAACCAACCCCATGGCGCACATGAAACCGGGTAATTCCTGCAAAACCCGGTTTCTCAAAACCCCCTGTCGCAAAAACCCGGTTTCTCAAATACAAAAGTTCGTAGTAATCGCGGAGCGCGATAAAAGACAAAAACGCCTAATCCCTACGAACGACATCAAAAGAAAAGTCACCGCCAGAAGGAACGCCTAGAACCACCGCGTATCGATCGCTTAGAACTGTTTCCGCCAGATTCCCAAGCACTCCCATCGGTGCAGGGCTGTTTCATTCTACGAAAATACGTCAATTGAGCCATAGTTACTGGTCCTACTCCAAACTCCCCACACTTCCCACCCTCCCCACACTCCCCACCCTCCCCACACTCAAGGAATTGTAGAGAATGAAACAGCCCTGCCCATCGGTGGGTGTCCCGTTATAGTTGCCGTGCCAAGCATCCTCGCACCACTCGCAAACGTTCCCATGCATATCGTACAAACCAAAAGCGTTCGGGGGAAAACTGCCGACATCCGTAGTTTCTTTGCGATAAACGCCTTTGGGACCCGAACCGTAAGTGTAGTCCCCCGTAGGACAGACGTCTCGTCTGTCCCTCTTTCTTCCGATCTGTCCCTCTTTCTTCCGATCTGTCCCTCTTTCTTCCGATCTGTCCCTCTTTCT
>CAZUCT010000044.1:21976-29451 GCA_964619285.1 uncultured bacterium
TTTGGGGCGATCGGGCAAGATGCCCGATCTACGAAAAAACTATTGACAAATTCTGTTTTAATATGTTATCACCGAGTCGATGAGGAAGAACTGCCTACCTATCTGGGGGGTGAGACCCCGTTGCCGTCTCTCTTTAGCGAGGTAGATTGACGTGGGAATGAATTAAGATAAGATTAGACCTGACTATTCCTAATATTTACAGCCTTTCTCTCAAGAGTTTTTGAAAGCTCCAGAGAAGGGTTATTTTTTTTGCTGACTCTTTCTCTAGGTTGTAAAATAATAGCCTGTTAAATCTATGAATAGGCAAATAAACAATGAAATTGAGCGAATTGGTCAACCAATTGGGTGCCGAGGTAACAGACTACAATCTGTCAACTTCAACCGGAAGGGATCCAGAGATTAACGGTGTTGCCCCGGTGGATGAGGCTGGGGCAGGCACTATCAGTTATATAGAAGGTTCAAAGTTTGCAAGTTATGTGGGGAAAACGGGGGCCACTGCTTTGGTGGTGCCCCTGGATGAGGGGATTCAGATAGAAGCGACTCAAAGGGGTATTGGTTGGATTGCTAGCGGGGAACCGCGATTGTTGTTTGCGAAGGCGATCGCTCTGTTTTATCGTCCCGTTCGACCCTCAGCCGAAATCGCTCCCGGGGCGGTAATAGATACTACCGCAGAAATTGGAAAAAATGTATATATCGGTGCCGGCGCAGTAATTCAAGCTCGGGTTAAAATAGGTAACAATGTAGTTATTTATCCTAACGCTGTTATTTATCCCGATGCCGAAATAGGCGATCGCTCCACCTTGCACGCTAACTGTACTATCCACGAGAGGAGCTTAATAGGTAACGATTGCGTAATCGGTAGCGGTGCCGTCGTTGGTGGGGAAGGATTTGGCTTCGTGCCCGCAAAAGCCGGCTGGTTTAAAATGGAACAATCTGGAAGAACCGTGCTAGAAGGCGGAGTAGAGATTGGTTCTAATACTACAATAGATAGACCGGCCGTGGGAGAAACCAGAATTGGTAAGGGAACGAAGATTGATAACTTAGTACAAATCGGCCACGGTTGCAAAATAGGGGAAAATTGCGCGATCGCCGCCCAAGTCGGTTTAGCCGGAGGAGTCAAAATTGGCAACAACGTAATTTTAGCAGGTCAAGTAGGCATTGCCAATCAGGCGAAGATAGGAGATGGGGCGATCGCCACCGCGCAAGCGGGGATTCATAGCGATGTCGCCCCAGGAGAGATTGTTTCTGACAGCCCGGCAATTCCCTACAAACTTTATCTCAAGACCTCTGCCATCCACCGTCGCCTGCCAGAAATTTACAAAACTCTCAAGCAGCTCCAGCGTTTGCTAAAGCTCGATCGATAGGGAATGGGAAATTGGGAATGGCGCAAGACCGTAACTCGCTCCCCCGAGGATTTATTCAAAAGTGACTTGAGAGCATCTGCTAATTGTAAAAAGACAATCTTCCTAATTCCCCATTCCCAATTCCCCATTCCCAATTCCCCATTCCTGAAATTAGTATAAATTACTAGAATAACTTAAATCATACTTTTTATCCTAAAATAGTAGGACCAAAAACAACAGAAATTTTAATTAAACAGCGATGGGGCAGATTTATGCCCAAAGTAATCTAGTTTTAGGGATTCAAAGTTAAGCTAATGGAGACCCAATTGAGAAATTAGCAGCCGACGCTACTCTAATCATCAAAAATAACTGGACTAGAGCTAGTAGTAAGAGGTTGTCCCCAAGGTCGGGGACAACCTCAAAAGAGGTCTTTTGTACTCTATCTTAAGAAAAAGTTTTGGGTAAGCTCGTCTCCAGCTTGGCACTAATTCAAAAAAAAAGCTTAATTGTAGGATAGTAAGAGACGATCTAGATTGGCCTAGAGTCTCTTTTCTGGGCAGTACCATCCGCTACTAGCCAACAAATCTAGCCTAGTAAATTTGCCAACAGACCTCCCGATTGGATTTGGGATTACCTATTACCCATTACCCATTACCCATTACCGAAAATCAGATTGCTTTTCGGTTCGCTTTAAAATTGGGATGCGCCGAGTAAATTTGCCGACCTAGCCCCATAATTGGGCCTAAGTGCGGCAGGAAAGTCCAATTTATAAAAATGTTATAAATTTGGGAATTGGGGCGAGAATCTTAAAATCTGAGAGTAAAAAAGCGGGGATGTTTTGGGAAAAATAAAATACCATCCGCCATTTTTGTCTGGGTGGTAATGCTAAGGGCTCAAAGAGGACAGAAGTTAAGAGATTAGGGGTATAGAGAAATCCCCTAGATGCCGTCCATTCCTATGGCTTGCTTCTCTGAAAAGGCAATTTTAGGTCAAAAGTGGACATAATTTAAAAAAGCGATCGCCCTAATATTGCTCCTTTTAGGACTGTTAGAGACTATGGCTCAAAGCAGGGCAAGGGCAGAATAGGAAAGTATTAAGGGACTTATCCAAGACAGATAAAGCATCGGGCTCGATCGCTTGATAATTAGGAAGTAAGTAATTTCCCCAAGTCCCTTGGCAAATAAGTCAACCTTGCTAAGGTAACTAAGGAAGGAACGCCGCTATTGACCCCTTAAAAAAAATTTTGCCAAAAAGAGAAATTTAAGGATATATTTTTAAGAGGAAGCTTAAAAAAGCAACCATTACGATCTATCATAGTCAGCAGACAAGTTACTACCAGAAGGAGAAAAATCAACACTATGGCAGAAGAAACAGCAACTACTCCACTTACCGGAAAGCCTTTGCTTCAAAAAGTCAAAGAATTATCCAACCTCTCCCGGCGGGAAACTGCCAAACGCTGTGGGTATTACACAGTAACAAAAAATGACGAGACCCGGGTCAATCTTACGGGTTTTTATGACGCCCTTTTGGCAGCTAAAGGAATTCCTTTAGATGCCAGTAGCTCTAAAGACGGTCGGGGGCGCGAACCTACTTATCGGGTGAGCGTTCATAAGAATGGCCAAATCGTAATTGGCTCGACTTATACCGAATCAATGGGCTTAAAAGCAGGGGATGAATTTGAAATTAAGCTCGGATACAAGCACATTCATCTGATTCAGGTAGAAGGTTCTAAAAAAAGCGAAAGTAATGGCAGCGTCGCCAGCGATGATGAAGAAATTGAAGACTTAGAAGAAGAAATTGAAGAAGATGAAGAGGACATCTAAGCAAAAACTTAACATTAGGGAAACTGTGGGATTAGCGGTCCAAAAAAGTTAACCTTAAGACTAGATGGGGATGTGGAAAAGAAAAAATGGACATCTCCCACCTAGTAATTTAGAGGGGGTAAAAAGTGGGTGAATTAGGGTACGCTGTCATTAATTAGCGAACCAAAGAGTTAATGATTTGCAGGTTCCACAAGACGAGGAGTCACAAAAAAATTGTGGCTAGAAATGCCTATCGAAACTATTTACGGAAACCTTAAAGGTCTAAAATCCAGCCAACTCAAAGAACTACAACGGCTCTACCACCAGCGCTTACCGGGCGATCGCCTGACGACGTCAGAATTTGCCCAGCGACTCGGGGCCATCAGCACGGAAATAGGGCAGCCAGTCTGCGCCTATATAAATCGTCGCGGGCAAATAATACGAGTTGGCATCGGAACCCCGCGCCAAACCCAAATCCCACCTCTAGAACTCCCCCGCTACGGAGCAGGTCGCCTTAGCGGCATTCGCTGTATTGCCACGAACGTTAAATCGGAAGCGCCAAACCAAGCTGCCCTCACGGCAATGGTACTTCAGCGGTTGGATGCTCTGGTAATGCTGACTCTCACGGGTCAAGGTTTTAAACGTCGCGGTGGGGGAGCTACTGGCTATATCAAGGAAACTTATTTGGCTCATCTGCTGCCTCAAAGGGAGCTTTCTGGAGATGGGGAGGCGGAGAATGCGGGGGGAGACGATAACCAGCGCTCGAACCTCTGGAACGTCTCGCCACCGTTAAGCTTAGATATTGCTGCCAAACAGGACTTTTTCGATTTGGTGGAAGGACTCGAAGCGGAGTTCGAGCGGGAATTCGTGGCCCGAGAGGTAGATTCTGACCTGGATAAGGTTTTGTTGGTGGGACTGCAAACCGACAAGACCAGCACTTTAGAGTTTGAAAACGGGTTGGCAGAATTAGCTCGCTTGGTGGATACGGCGGGAGGGGTGGTCTTGGAAACGGTGCGCCAAAAGCGATCGCAACCTCACCCTCAAACGGCGATCGGGGCGGGCAAGGTGGAAGAAATAGCCCTGGCGGCTCAAACTGTCGGTGCCAATTTGATAGTATTCGATCGCGACCTTACCCCGGCACAAGTCCGCAACCTGGAAACTAAAATCGGCGTGCGGGTAGTTGACCGAACTGAGGTAATTTTAGATATTTTCGCTCAGAGGGCGCGAACCAGGGCGGGCAAGCTCCAAGTAGAACTGGCACAGTTAGAATATACCATTCCCAGATTGACCGGTCGGGGGCAAGAAATGTCGAGGCTTGGGGGCGGTATCGGCACTAGGGGACCGGGAGAAACTAAATTAGAAACGGAAAGGCGGACTATACAAAAGCGGATAACCCGCTTGCAGCAAGAGGTAAACCAATTGCAAGCCCATCGAGCCCGCCTGCGACAACAACGGCAACATCAACAGGTGCCGACGGTGGCGATCGTCGGTTATACTAATGCGGGTAAATCGACTCTGTTAAACGCTCTTACTAACGCCGAAGTTTATGCCGCCGACAAGTTATTTGCTACTTTAGATCCCACTACCCGACGGCTTTTCGTTCCGGAGGCAGTGACGGGGGAACCGATGGCGATCGTGCTGACGGATACGGTGGGATTTATTAACGAATTGCCTCCGGCCTTAATCGATGCTTTTCGGGCAACTCTCGAAGAGGTCACGGATGCGGATGCTTTGCTTCATGTGGTGGATATCTCTCATCCTGCGTGGCAAAGTCAAATTAGGTCGGTGATGGCTATTTTGTCGCAAATGCCGGTGACTCCGGGACCGGCTTTAATTGCTTTTAATAAAATCGATCGCGCCGATGGAGAGACTCTGGCAGTTGCCCGGGAGGAGTTCCCAATGGCAACTTTTATTTCTGCCTGCGAAGGACTCGGGTTGCAAACTTTGCGCTCCAAACTCGGACAACTTGTTCGTTATGCAATTTCTGAGTAGATTACCGCTAATTGTTAATTGTTAATTGCTAACAGGAGGAAAAATTATGGCTGCTAAAGTTGAAATTTACACTTGGACTACTTGTCCTTTTTGCCTTCGCGCTAAGTCTCTTTTAAAACAAAAAGGAGTTGAGTTTAAGGAGTACGTTCTCGATGGAGATGAAGCGGGCAGGGATGAAATGGCAAAACGCGCTAATGGCAGAACTTCTTTGCCTCAAATATTTATAAGCGATCGCCACATCGGGGGTTGCGACGATTTATACGACCTCGACTCCCAAGGAGAACTAGAGCCCCTTTTGTCGTAATCTTTTAATGGGCAATTGGTAATGGGTAATTCCTCCCGAACCCAATTCCCCGTTCCCAATTCCCCATTCCCAAAATTATGAAATTTGCATTTATTATCGACCCCATTTCGGCATTAAATCCCGCCCACGATACGAGCGTGGCCCTGATGGAAGCCGCCCAGTTTTTAGGTCACGAAATCTGGATAACTCAAGTTGAGAATTTAAGCGTAGTTAATGGCAAAACTCAGGCAACTTTAACTAAGGTTCGCTTGAGGCCAATAGAAAGAAAAGAAGACCGCTGGATGGTAATTAATCCGTGGTACGAATTAGAGGAATCTAAGACGATGCTGCTGGAAGAAATGAATGCGGTGTTTATGCGCAAGGATCCGCCAGTAACGGTTCCTTATCTTTATGCAACTTATTTGCTGGATTATATCGACCAAACAAAAACTCTGGTGGTAAATTCTCCGAAAGGTTTGCGAGAAGCTAACGAAAAAATGTATGCTTTGCAGTTTAGCGAAGTTATTCCAGAAACTATTGTTAGTCGAGAAAAATCGGTTATAGCGGAGTTTTTGGAAGTAGAAAAACGAGGGGTTTTAAAACCTTTGGGAGGTAAAGCGGGGGAAGGAATTTTATTTTTAGAAGAGGGCGATCGCAACTTTAATTCTTTGATTGAAGTTAGCACTAAATTCGGTCAGGAACCGGTGATGGTTCAGAGTTATTTACCCGCCGCCAAGGAAGGAGATAAGCGGATTATTTTGTTAGATGGGGAGGCGATCGGGGCGGTTAATCGCATTCCCACGGGTAAGGAATTTCGAGGTAATATGGCGGTGGGCGGACGGGTGGCAAAAACGGAAATTACGGAACGAGAATATGAGATTTGCCAACAATTAGCGCCGAAGTTAAAAGAGGATGGTTTGTATTTTGTGGGCATCGATGTTATTGGGGGTTATTTAACGGAAGTTAACGTTACCAGTCCGACGGGAATTAGGGAAATCGATTTGCTCGATAATGTCAGTTTGGGCAAAAATGTGATAGAATGGGTGGTGGAAAAGTTTTCTTGGTAGTTGAGAAACCGGTAGCCCAGAAACCCGGTTTTTTGGTGTCCCAGAAACCAGGTTTTTTGAAAAAACCGGGTTTCTCTCGTTGTTTTGCTATCCTAACAGCTAAGTTAATTAATTGAAAGAGGATTTTTAATGATGGTGGTTCAATCTTCAAATAAACCGAATATTGCTTCGCCAACTATTACCGATCGCGTGGTGGAGAAGTTAAATGAGTTGCCAGTAGAAAAACAGCAGCAAGTTTTAGATTTTGTGGAGTTTATGTTCCAAAAACATCAGCCTTTGAAATCTATTTGGGATAAAATTGAGGAAATAACTAAAGATGTACCCGACGAAGTTTGGGATAAATTACCTGCGGATGGGGCAAAAAATCACGATTTTTATCTTGACGGAACGCCTAAAAAAGTTGTATGAAAACTTTATTTGTAGATAATTTTTACTGGATAGCTGTCACTAATCCTAAAGACAATTGGCATCAAAAATGTTTGGAGGTTAGAGAAGAACTTAAATCTTGTAGGTTGGTAATAACTTAACTGGTGCTTGTGGAGTTTCTTAATTATTTTTCTGAAGGGGGCGATCGCCTCAGAAAAATTGCCGTGAATGTGGTAAAAGCTATTATGGACGATACCAATATCGAAGTAGTTTTTCAAAGCTACGACCTTTTTAATGCTGGTTTGCAATTGTACGAACAAAGGCTCGATAAAGGTTATAGTATGGTTGATTGTATTTCGATGGTGGTAATGCGCGATCGCGCATTACCACCGCGGATGCAACATCGCTCTTTAACTGAAGTTTTAACCCACGACCAACATTTTCAACAAGAAGGGTTTACTATTTTACTTTAGTTCGTAGTAAGCATTTAGGTGCTACAACCAGACAGCTTTATAGCACCTAAATGCTTACTACAAACGAGTCGGTACCTTATTACTACGCAAGTCCTTAGTTCGTAGTAAGCATTTAGGTGCTACAACCAGACAGCTTTATAGCACCTAAA
>CAZUCT010000044.1:29551-30975 GCA_964619285.1 uncultured bacterium
TGCTTACTACAAACGAGATTTAATGTTGAGAAAATTAAGTTTATTTTAGCACATAAATGCTTACTAAAAACAAAAAAACCATGAATCAAAAAACTATCGGCGTAGCAGTTATCGGCACCGGTTTCGGACAAAAAGTACATATTCCGGGACTGCAAGCACATCATCGAACGGAAGTTGTAGCGGTTTATAACCCAGATTTAGAGAAGGCGAAAAAAGTAGCTTCAGCTAATAACATTCCTCGTGCCAGTAATTCCCTCGAAGAAATAATTTCTTTGCCAGAAGTGGCAGCAGTGACGATTTCCACGCCGCCATTTTTGCACTATCAAATGGCAAAGAAAGTCTTAGAAACAGGCAAACATTTGTTATTAGAAAAACCTACTACTTTAACGGTAAACGAAGCGCGGGAGTTGTACCGTTTGGTGGCGGCTAAAAATTGTGTGGGAACGATGGATTTTGAGTTTCGTTTCATTCCCGCTTGGCAGGGTTTTGCGGAACTTTTGGCAGAAGGATATGTGGGGGATAAAAGGTTAATAAAAATTGATTGGTTGGTGTCGAGTCGGGCCAATCCAGAACGCCCTTGGAATTGGTACTCCCAGAAGGAAAAAGGAGGGGGTGCTTTGGGGGCGATCGCTTCTCATTCCTTCGATTATATTAGTTGGTTATTCGGACCGGTCAAACGTATTTGGGGGCAGTTAAGTACGTCGATTAAAATGCGTCCGGATCCGGCAGCGGGGGGAGAATTAAAACCGGTTGATGCCGACGATACTTGTAACTTAATGTTGGAATTAACAGACGGCACTCCTTGTCAAATTTGTTTGAGCTCCGTTACCTCCCAAGGGCGGGGACATTGGGTGGAAGTTTACGGCAGTAAAGGTACTTTAATTCTGGGTAGCGATAATTTGAAAGATTATGTTAAGGGTTTTAAAATTTGGGGAAGTCAAAATGGGGAAGATTTAGCAGAAATTCCGATTCCTCAAAAGTTAGAATTTCCTCGGGTTTATCCAGATGGAAGGATTGCACCTTTTGTACGAGTTGTTGATAAGTGGGTGGAGGCGATTGATGGGGGTAAATCTTTGGTGCCGTCTTTGCGGGAGGGGGTTTATTCTCAGTTATTGATGGATTTAACTCACGAGTCTAATGTTACTGGAAGTTGGGTAAATATTCCAGATTTTGAGAAGTTTTTGGAAAGGTAATTGTTTGTAGTAATCGCTTTAGCGATAGGGGATGTAGTGGGTGCATCCCAATTTTGAATAAAGCCAAAAATTTAATGCTTTAGGTCAGAGGTCAGAGGTCAGAGGTCAGAGATGTTGGAGGTTCGAGATTTGAGAAAAAATATTTTTACAAATATGGGATGCTCCCGATGTAGTTGTTTTAAATTGCTGAAGCGATTATTACGAACGGGTTTTTAAATCGCTGAAGCGATT
>CAZUCT010000045.1:0-25494 GCA_964619285.1 uncultured bacterium
CCAACATAACCTCTAAACAGACTTCTCGCTAACTGTTGGGTGAGAGTGCTGCCGCCCTCGCGAATTTCATCAGCCCGCAGATTTCTCAGCAGAGCCCGGGCGACTCCCACCGGATCTACCCCCAAATGCCAATAAAACCGACTATCCTCAGAAGCAATTAAAGCATCGGGTAAGTAAGGAGAAAACTTAGAAACCCGGTTAAGTTCGTAATGGGCGTTGCCGTAACTCGGACGCAGGGGAGTTTCTCCATCGCGGGCATAGACGATAACCGGACCCGAAACCGCGCTTGGTAAAGGTTTCACCTGAAATCTCGTCCACTCGAAAAGAATAATCAAACTTGCCAAAGCAGTCACCGCCCCCGCAGCAAAAACCCCATAACGAAAGATGCGAACGTACCACGGCGGCGGATCGATATATTTCACCGTAGGCGCGTCCGCAAGTTCGGGAGGGCCCAGAGCGAACACATCCCCGTGGCGCAGGGGCAGGATTTTGATTTTACGCTTTCCCAAATAGATGCCGTTGGCGGAGTTTTCGTCTCTGAGGTAGAAAGGCGCCTGGGGGTTATCCGGTTTGCGCGACAGGGAGAGATGGATTTTGCTAACTAGGGAATTTTTAACTACGATAGTGCAGGATTGAGAAGAACGACCTAAAATGTAGCGATCGCCCACTAAAGGATGGTCTTGAGGCGGATGTCCCTGACCTTCTCGTATCCTAATTTTTGGTACTTTCGCTCGTCGTCTTAGTACCAATCTGGAAATATAGTTAACTGGAACCGTCGTAACAGCTTGAGTTATTGCTCTTAAAATTCCTTGAGGATTGCGGGGTGGTTGGGAAGAAGTCATATACTTTCGTGATTTTACTTGCTGTTTAATTCCATTTTACCTACAACTTTCGCGCCCAGATTTTGGATGCACCCCCACCCTTTTTCTCCTGACGAGTACTCCTGACGAGTACTCAACCCTTTTCCCCAGAAGGAGGCCCCCCTCTAAAAGTCGCAATTAACAAACAAACTATTCCAATATTGATAAAGACATCGGCCAAATTAAAAACTGGAAAGCGAATCAAGCGAAAGTCCAGAAAATCTACGACGTAACCCAACACAAATCTGTCAATACCGTTACCCAAAGCTCCCCCCAAAATTAAACCATAACCGACCTGCTCCCACCGAGGAAACTTCGGGCCAAACCAGGCCCAGGCCATTAGGGCCAAACTTACAATTAAAGACAGCCACCGCAACCAATAAACCCCACCGTTACTAAACAGACTGAAAGCGGCACCGGTATTAATGACGTAGGTGAAGTGAAAAACTCCCTGCCACAACGGCAAAGTATCGGGGGGCGAGCTCAGATCGAAGGTTTGCACCACCCAAAATTTTGTTAGGTGGTCTAAGATGATGCTGACAACAGCACTCAGCCAGAATAAAGGATTTTTTGCGAAATTCAATGGCAATTAACAATTAATAATAGAGGCAAAAAGGCAAGAGGCAAAAGGCAAGAGTAGGGAAGAGGGAAGAGGCAATTAACAATTAGCAATTAGCAATTAGCAATTAGCAATTAACAATTAGCAATTAACAATTAACAATTAACAATTAGCAAATTCTAATAAAACATTAAACGTCGCAGCAGATAAGCCAGAACGGTAACGGCGCATACTACCGCCAATTGTCCTGGAAGCGGATAAATAGAATAGGTTTTAATTGCTAATAACAGAGGCAGCGAGCCAACAAATCCAGCCAATATATTTGATAAAATTAGATAGCTCAAACCTACTAAATGAATTGCCAACAAACCGCAAACGCAACTAAAAGCAAGCAATTCTAATTTGGGCGCGGCTTTAAAAGCCAGATTTCCACAAAGCCAAGCTCCGGGAATAAAACCTAACAAATAACCAAAAGTTGGCTGCTTTAAATAAGCAAACCCTCCTCCTCGAGCAAATATTGGCAATAAAGTTAACCCTAAAACTATGTAGGCAATTTGAGAAATAACGGCGGCATTTTTTCCCCCCAGACAACCCACTAATAACACCGCACCAATTTGGTAAGTTACCCCCAGAGATAAAGTTTTAACTTCTTGACTTTCCCACACGGCAGAAGGATTTGCGATATATGCTTCTAAAAAAGTGCCGCCAATAGTTAACACTAAACCAACGATCGCCCAGAGTATTTCTTTGGAAGTTTTCATTCTTGCTTGGGGAATGGGGAATGGGGAATGGTATCTCAGAAACCCGGTTTTTTCAAAAAACCGGGTTTCTTGGGGAAAAAACCGGGTTTCTTGGCAGTTTCTCTTTCTCTACTGGGGAATAGGTGCTTCGCCACCTTCCAATCCCAGAGATTCTAACATGGCCCGGTCTTTTTCTGGAGGTTGACCCAGGGTAGTTAAATAATGGCCGATTAACATCGCATTAATACCCGCCTTTAAACCAAGGGCCTGCAATTCTCCCATAACAGCTTCCCGGCCTCCAGCATAACGGATAATTTGCTCCGGCAAAATCAGCCGAAAGATAGCGATCGCCTTCAACGCCTCGTAAGCATCTAGCTTCGGCACATCTCCCAGAGGAGTACCCTGGCGGGGGTTTAGTAAATTCAACGGTACCGACTCCACCTCCAACTCCCGCAAGGCCAGGGCCAAATCTATCCGGTCTTCCCAAGTTTCCCCCATACCGATAATACCCCCAGTGCAAGCTTGAATGCCAGCAGCCTTGAGGTTTTTCACCGTTGCCACGCGATCGCTCCAGCTATGAGTAGTCACTATCTCTGGATAAAAACTCTCGGCAGCCTCCAAATTGTGGTTATAGCGAGTAACTCCCGCCGCCGCCAAAGCTTGAGCTTGTTCTGGAGTCACTTCTCCCAAAGCACAGCAAGGTTTAATATTAGTCTCCGCGATAATTTGGCGGACGGTTTCGAGAATGTTCTCAAACTCCCCCGACTTAGGACTCTGGTATTTTGGCCCCCTTCCTTGAGATACCAGACAAAACCGGCGGGCCCCCGCTGCTTCAGCAGCCTTGGCATTGGCCAGAATTTCCTCATTAGATTTGAGGCCGTAAACCGGAGAACCTTCTCCCGGGTGGTGGGCCGACTGGGAACAGAAGCCACAGTTTTCCGAACAGTTACCCGACTTAATATTAACGATGCTGCACAAATCCACCGTATTGCCGCAACAGGCCTGACGGACTTTATCCGCAGCTTTACAGAGTTTGAGTATATTTTCTTGTCCTTCTATTTCCGTTAGAGCGATCGCCTCTTCTTTATTCAGGCGATGCCCAGAAATAATCCTATCTGCCAGGTTAAGCAACCACCGTTCCAGGAGGGACGTTGTTTCTGGCAGCCCATCGGTTAAGGACTTGGAATTTGTTAATGGCAATGTTTGAACCACGGTTAGCTTTTTAATTACAAGATTTTTTAGTAGAACCAATTATTTTATCACCCTTAGACCATACTTGTTTGGATGTTCTAGAAGTGACACGAGATTTACGCGATTGCCCTAAAGTCGGCAATGAAATAAATACGTCGACTTACATAAGAGGAACGAAATATGGACGGCAAGAGAATTGCTATCTCGTCGGCAATAACAAAAATACGTTTTTTTGCTTAACAGGACTTACCCACGAGCAACGTATTTTTGTCCCAAGCAAGAGCCAGGGATAGTCATCTCTTTAAGTCCCGACATTAAAGAAACTTGCTTTCTCCTGCTATTCTTTACTCAATATTTTTTGAGGGATTAGCTTTATCAAAAAAGTCATTTTTTTAGAAAAATATAGTTTTTAAGTGGTTCAAAATTCAGGAAATCTTAAATTTAACAAGATGTAAATTTATTTTAACCAAAATTTAAACTCTTCTTAAACTTAAAAGATTATTTTTATCTAAATAACCGATATCCTGTGAAGTTAAGAATATTAAGATCGATCCAGAAACAAAAACAATGCTCAAAAACAGAAAATTAAATCGCTGGACTCTAGCGGGTGCATTTGCTCTAACAACAACCGCCCTAACCCTAGCCATACCAGCGGTGCGCTCTCAAAGTCCATCAATAGTTAAAATAGATGGTTCGAGTACGGTCTATCCCATAACCGAGGCCGTAGCCGAAGAATTTCAAGCAGAAAAACGGGGCAGCCTTCGGGTAACGGTAGGCATTTCGGGTACTGGCGGCGGTTTTAAAAAGTTCTGCAACGGGCAGACAGATATCTCCAATGCTTCTCGGCCCATTAAAGCTTCCGAGAAAGAACAATGCGCCGCCTCAGGGATAGAATACATCGAGCTTCCCGTGGCCTACGACGCCCTCACCGTAGTGGTCCATCCAGAAAATAACGCAGTTAATACTATTACAGTAGAAGAACTGAAGAAAATGTGGGGGCCAGAAGCCACAAATACCGTAGTAAAATGGAATCAAGTAAATCCTAGCTGGCCGGACGAACCTTTAAGGTTATTAGGCCCCGGTGCCGATTCGGGGACATTTGATTATTTTACCGAAGTTATCAACGGCAAATCAGGGGCAAGTAGAACGGACTACACCCCAAGCGAAGATGATAACATCTTAGTTCAGGGAGTTCTCTCCGATAAAAACTCGATCGCCTATTTTGGTTTTGCTTACTACGAAGCCAACAAAAACAAACTCAAATCACTAGCAATTGATGACGGTAATGGCCCGGTAAAACCATCTTTAGATAACGTCATCAACGGCACTTACACCCCCCTATCCCGTCCGATCTTTATCTATGTCAACGCCAAAGCTGCCGAACGTTCAGAGGTGAAAGAATTTGTAGAATATTATCTGAACAATGCCCCGACATTAGTGGCAGAAGTCAACTACGTTCCTTTGACCAGTTCAGAATACAGCCAAGGGATGCAGCGCTTCCAAAATCGCATAGTGGGCAGCGCCCAATAAATGGCATCCAGAGAATAAGAGAAGAGCGGCGATCGATTCGATTATAATCGAAAGGCCAATTCTCAAAAAATTGGAAAAGCGGTTAGCCAATCGCTGGCCGCTATATTTTTTTCTGATTACGTTGAAAATTATGATGACCGACAAACAGCAACTTTCCCAGATGAGGCAGTATTATCGAAAACGCCACCGTCAGTGGCGAGAGAAAATTATTGAGTTTATCCTGTTTTTGGCTGCCTTTTCCTCGGTAGCAACTACAGCAGCAATTGTCTTTATCCTTCTAAAAGAGTCAGTAGGATTTTTTCAGGAAGTATCCTTTTGGAACTTCATCACCGATACTCAATGGACTCCTTTATTCGCAGATTCTCACTATGGCATCATGCCCTTAATGTCGGGAACCTTAGTAACTTCAATCGTTGCCCTCGCAGTCGCCATACCTTTAGGAACCATATCGGCTATTTATCTGAGCGAATTTGCTCCAGCTACCTTGCGCGAAATTATCAAACCATTTTTGGAAATATTAGCGGCAATTCCCACTGTAGTTTATGGTTATTTTGCTTTATTATTCGTAACGCCAATTTTACAAAATATTTTTACGGAAATGCCGGGTTTTAATATGCTCAGTGCAGGACTGGTGATGGGCTTGATGATTATCCCCTTTATCAGCTCTATCAGCGAAGATGCCATGGGTTCGGTACCCCTGGGACTGCGGGAAGGCTCCTTTGCTACTGGGGCAACTAAATTACAAACGGCACTGCGAGTAGTTTTTCCCGCAGCTATTTCCGGTATCAGCTCCGCCTATATTTTAGGAATGTCTAGAGCAGTGGGCGAAACCATGATTGTCGCCGTAGCGGCAGGGTTGCAGCCTAACTTAACCTGGAACCCGTTAGACCAAGCAGCAACTATTACAGCTTATATCGTTCAAGTAAGCTTGGGAGACCTGCCTCATGGTACCCTAGAATATAAAACAATTTTTGCAGCAGGGTTGACCTTGATGCTGATGACTTTAATCTTAAATATCATCGGACATTTTTTAGCAAAACGCTATCGGGAAATTTATTAAGTCATGTCAAGTTTAGAAAAACTGCGAGAAAATGTCAGATTGCGCCAGCGAATAGATGTTATTTTTGCGATCGTCGGTTTGTTAATTATTCTTTTAGCAATCTCTATTTTGTTAGCTTTAGCCCTCCAACTTTTTGTTGAAGGAATCCCTCGTTTGAGGCCCGAGTTTTTTACTTCCTTTCCCAGTCGCAAACCCGAACAAGCAGGAATTCTCTCTGCCTGGGTGGGAACTACTTTAGTAATGTTATTAACTGGTCTATTTGCAGTACCTCTAGGGGTAGCTTCGGGCCTTTACCTCGAAGAATACGCTCGCAAAAACTGGGTTTCCGATTTAATAGAAATTAACGTTACTAACCTCGCCGGGGTTCCCTCCATCGTTTATGGTTTGCTAGCATTGGGCTTGTTCGTCTATCAGTTTAATCTCGGAGAGAGCGTTTTAGCAGCAGGTTTGACATTAGCCCTGCTCATTCTGCCAGTAGTAATTGTCACTACCCGCGAAGCCGTGCGTTCCATTCCCAACGACTTGCGGGAAGCATCTTACGCTCTGGGAGCTAGTAAGTGGCAAACAATATCCGATCATATTTTGCCTTACTCTTTTGGCAGCATTCTCACGGGAGTAATTATCGGCCTATCCCGCGCTATTGGCGAAACAGCCCCAGTAATTACCATCGGGGCCTTGACTTTTATTGCCTTTTTGCCAGATTCTCCCATCAAAAGCGAATTTCCTTTTATCTCTTTTGCCTGGTTAAAAGCACCTTTTACAGTCATGCCTATACAAATGTTTAATTGGGTATCCAGACCGGAAGAAGCTTTTCAAGCTAACGCGGCGGCAGCGGGAACCGTACTCATGGCTATGACTCTTGCTATGAACGCGATCGCTATTTATCTGAGGTTTCTATTTCGTAGGGGTATAAAATGGTAGAATTAAAAAAAGAAGAAAGATTAGAACCAAACGACACCGAGCCAAAAGCTGAGGCTATCGACCTCAATTTTTATTATGGCAATATTTGCGCTCTCAAAAATATTAATTTAGTCGTGCCAGCAAGACAGGTCACGGCCTTAATCGGACCTTCGGGCTGCGGTAAAACTACTTTGCTGCGCTGTTTTAATAGGATGCACGACCTTTACCCGGGGAATCGTTATGAGGGTAAGATTTTACTTGATGGTTTTAATATCTTGGAATCGCAAGTCGATCCGATAGAAGTGCGGATGCGCGTTAGCATGGTTTTTCAAAAGCCCAATCCTTTTCCTAAATCAATTTATGAAAATGTGGCTTACGGCTTGCGGGTTCGCGGTTACAAGAAGCGCCGTTTCCTCGATGAAAAGGTGGAAAAAGCTTTGCGACAAGCAGCTCTCTGGGATGAAGTGAAAGACCGCTTGAAAGAACAGGCTTTTAATCTGTCTGGAGGACAGCAGCAGCGTTTGTGTATTGCCCGCGCCTTGGTCTCCCAACCGGAAATAGTCTTGTTTGACGAGCCAACTTCTGCTTTAGACCCCATCGCTACCAGTAGCATTGAAGAATTGATGAGCGGCTTAAAAGAACACGTGACAATTTTAATTGTTACTCATAGCATGCAACAAGCAGCTCGTTTTTCTGATTATACAGCTTTTATGTATTTAGGTGAAATGATAGAATTTGGAGAAACAAAAAGTATCTTTGCAAATCCAGATAATGAATTAACTCAAGCTTATTTATACGGTAAAATGGGTTAATATATATATGTAAAGACAGAAATACTTTACGTCCGTCTCGATCTATTTGCCAAAAATTCAGACCCTTGGCCTCTCGATAGCAAAATTTTGCAAGTTTATCGAGGGAGGTCCATTTTTTTTTGATGTTGGGTCTTTTGATTCCCATAGCTGAGGTAGTGGCCCTTGTTGGAGATGGCCAGAAACAGCTTTATGGCTTAAGGAGGGGTCTTGTTAGAGATTCCCCATTTATTTTGGGAATATTGCCAGGCCATAGTTTAAAGTTTTTCAATTCCAGATGGACAAAATTCTTAACCTTTCTTTTACCTAAGACAGGCACCCTTAAAGGTATCCTTTTAACTGTCCTGTCGCGCAAACATAAATGATGATTGTTAATTTGAAGCTAAAATCTTTAGCTACCTTGGCCTCTAAAGCTTCGGCCTTAACTCTAGCAGTAGGTTTAGCTGCCTGCGGCGGCGGTGGCGGACAGCAAGTAAACATAGTCGGTGCAGGAGCATCTTTTCCCGCACCTCTCTACCAGCGTTGGTTCCAAGACTTGAGCAATAGCAACCCCAACCTACAAGTTGACTATCAATCTGTCGGTAGCGGTGCCGGTATCGAGAGATTCGTGCAAAAGCTAGTGGACTTTGGAGCCAGCGACGTAGCTATTAAAGATGAAGACATTGCCAAAGTAGATAGAGGGGTGTTTATGCTGCCAGTCACAGCAGGCAGTATCGTCCTGGCATACAACTTGCCAGGAGTAAACGACCTCAAACTATCCCGGGAAGCATACATAGATATTTTCCTCGGTAAAATTACGAAGTGGAACGACCCGAAAATTACTCAAGACAACCCCGGAGTCAATTTGCCAGACCAAAATATTACGGCGGTATACCGTTCCGACGGTAGCGGAACTACTGGATTTTTCACCAAACATCTCAGCGCTATCTCTCCAGAATGGAAGGAAAAAGTGGGAGAGGGTACGAGCGTTCAATGGCCAACTGGTCTCGGCGGTCCGAAAAATGATGGCGTAGCAGCCCAAATTGCTCAAAATGAAGGGGCCATTGGTTACGTTGAGTATGGTTTTGCGAAAATGGGAGGACTGCCGACAGCCTCGCTTCAAAATAAATCCGGCACGTTTGTTAAAGCTACTGACGAGTCTGCATCTGCTACCCTCGCTGTAGTACAGCTACCCGAAAATTTGCGAGCTTTTATTACGGATCCCGAAGGCAATAACTCCTATCCAATTGTTACTTATAGCTGGATCCTGGCCTATCAACAATATGACGATCCAGAAAAGGCAAAAGCTGTAGAAATTGCGATCGAGTACGGGTTAAATGAAGGTCAACAAGTCGCTCCTGAATTGGGTTACATTCCTTTACCCCCTAACGTCAGGCAAAAAGTGGCAGAGGTAGCGGATAAAATTAGCCCCGATTATCAAATCACGATTAAATAGAAATCGGGCTGAAAGTAGCGGAAAAAATACCGCTATTAATTTGTAGTGCGGGCATCTTGCCTGCACTAATTAGATTTTGAAAGGCTTAAAAGCAGAGAAGTTGGAAAATACAAAAACTAACCAACTAACAAAGCTTTTGCTAATTTTATTTAATCAACAATTTTTGTAAAAAAATCAACAATTTTTGTAAAAAAATCAATAACTATGGAAAAAATAGCTGGCGATAACCGCTCTCGCACCGACACAGAAAAAAAAGTTGATGCGGGTTTTATTTGGCTAACCCAAGGTTTTGCCTGGGGCATCGCTGCCATCCTAATTATCATAGCCTTAACGGTGGCTTGGCGAGCTATCCCTGCTTTTGGAGCATTTAATTTAGGGTTTTTATTCACTAGCGCTTGGAATCCTCAAGCTAATGACGGTCAAGGTTTATATGGAGCATTTCCTACGATTTATGGGACTTTAGTAAGTTCGGCCTTGGCTCTCTTAATTGCGGTACCTTTAGGACTGGGAACCGCTATCTTTTTAAGCGAAGATTTCTTGCCCCAAAAAGTTCGTACGGTCCTAACTTTTATGGTGGAACTACTAGCAGCTATCCCCAGCGTCGTTTACGGTTTGTGGGGGATTTTTGTCTTGCTACCTTTTCTTAAACCCTTCGCAGAATTTCTCGATAATAACTTGGGCTGGATTCCTCTATTTAATCTTCCAGAAGGCAGTCGCGCGGGAGCGCCGGCAATGTTACCGACGGGTATTGTTTTAGCAATAATGATTTTGCCAATTATTACCGCAATATCTCGGGATTCTCTGGCAAGTCTTCCCCCAGAGTTACGTCAAGCATCTCTCGGTTTGGGAGCAACTCGTTGGATGACTATTTTTCGAGTTCTCATACCGGCAGCTTTTTCTGGTATTGTCGGTGGCATTATGTTGGGGTTAGGTCGAGCTATGGGAGAAACTATGGCGGCCACTATGTTAATTGGTAACTCCAATAATATTAGTTTTTCTCTTCTCGCTCCCGCCAATACCATCGCTTCTTTAATGGCCAATCAATTTCCCGAAGCTTCTGGTTTGCAACTTTCGGCTCTGATGTATGCGGGAGTAGTTCTTTTTATCTTGACTTTATTGGTTAATATAGCCGCTCAATGGATTGTCAATCGGGTTCAAGCTAAGTATCAATGAACGTCAGACAAGAGACAAGAGACAAGAGGCAAGAGGCAAGAGGCAAGCATGGGGAGCAATTCACCTTTGAAACGAACCTACAATTCAACGCTTTTTGTTAATTGTCAATTGTTAAAAGGGAAGCTGCAAAAGGGAAGCTGCAAAAGGGAAGCTGCAAAGGGGAAGCTGCCTTTCGGTTCTTAAGTAGGTAGGCAAAAATATTTGCAGAAAATTTTCCCCGTAGAACAGACATCTTGTCTGTTCGGTGTCTAATTAATTTTGCACTCCTACTTACTGGCGCTGACTTGCTCCCGGCAAAAGGTTTTGAGAGCTTATTAGTCATTCTCAATTTCCAATTGCCACATTGAAAACTTTAAATAAAGCAAATGTCAAACGTTACCTACGAACAACAACCTTTAGACTCGGGCATAAATCTTGAGAAAAATAAAAGCAATCCCGAAGTCATTTTTGAAATGGTGATGACGGGAATATCGGGTGCTTGTATTGGCATCACTCTGGTTCCTTTATTTGCAGTTTTGATTTACGTTTTAATTAAAGGGGCCAACCGTCTTAACTTCAGTTTATTTACCCAACTGCCACCAACAGCTGGTCAAGAAACTGGCGGTATTGCTAATGCTATTCTCGGTACGATTATGGTAGTAGCAATTGCTAGCGTTATAGCCATACCTTTTGGCGTGCTGGCAGCAGTTTTTTTATCGGAATTCAGCGAGGGCCAAATAGCCCAGTGGATTCGTTTTGCTACTAACGTTCTTAGCGGGGTTCCTTCAATTATTGCCGGGGTATTTGCTTACAGTTTAATCGTATTAACTACGGGCTCTTTTTCTGCTTTTGCCGGAGGATTGGCACTCTCAGTATTAATGTTGCCGACGATCGTGCGCACTACAGATGAGGCTTTCCAAATCGTACCCCAAGATATTCGCTGGGCTTCGGTGGGAATAGGAGCTTCTAACTATCAAACGGTTTTATTCGTGGTATTGCCAGCAGCCTTACCTGCTATTATCACTGGCGTAACTCTGGCCATTGCCAGGGCGGCGGGAGAAACTGCACCTTTGCTGTTTACGGTGATTTACACTAACAACTGGCCTCGGGGTGTCTTTGCTCCTACGGTTCCATCTCTAGCTTATCTGGTTTACGAGTTTGCCAGAAGTCCGTTTCCAGTTTTGCAGGAATATGCCTGGGCTGGTTCTTTGGTACTCGTATTCTTAGTATTGCTAACTAGCATCCTCGCCCGTTGGGCAACTCGTAGAAAGGTTTATTAGTAGTGCGCGCCGCGCGCGCCTTACTAAAAATAAAAAAACTAAAAATAAAAAATAGTAGTGCTAGCACTGCCTAGCTAGCACTGCCTAATCGTTACCTATTTCAAATCAGGAGGAAAAGACGATAATGAATCTCAAAAAGAATAACTCGACTACAAACGAGCCGGCTTTACAAACAGAGAATATCAATATTTTTTACGGTGATTTTCACGCCGTTAGGAACATCACGATGAACGTTTCTAAATATAAAGTCACCGCTTTTATCGGTCCTTCGGGGTGCGGTAAAAGTACCGTTCTGCGCTGCTTTAATCGCCTTAACGATTTAATTGATAGTTTTCGCATGGAAGGTCGGATTTTGTATCGCGGCAAAAATCTCTACGACCCAAATATCGACCCAGTGGCGGTAAGACGGCGTATTGGTATGGTCTTCCAAAAGCCCAACCCTTTCCCCAAGTCAATTTATGACAATATCGCTTACGGAGTCAGAATTAACAAGCTTGCCAAAAATAAACAGGAAATGGATGAAATAGTCGAGCGATCGCTCCGCCAAGCTGTCCTCTGGGATGAGGTAAAAGATAAACTGGGTCAAAATGGTTTTGCTCTATCTGGGGGTCAGCAACAGCGTTTGTGTATTGCCCGAGCTGTAGCGGTTAACCCCGATGTGGTCTTAATGGACGAACCTTGTGCCTCTCTCGACCCCATTTCTACTCTCAAGGTGGAAGAGTTGATTAACGAACTAAAGCAAAATTATAGCATTGTCATTGTCACCCACAATATGCAGCAAGCTTCCCGGGTAGCCGATATGACTGCCTTTTTTAATGCTAAGGCTGAAGAGGATGGCAAGCGCTTCGGTTATTTGGTAGAGTACGACGAAACTCAGAACATTTTCCAAAACCCCCAGGAAGAAGCAACCCAACAATATGTTAGCGGTCGTTTTGGTTAATGCTTTGGTAATCGCTAATGGGTAATGGGCGATCGCTAATAGCTGATTGAAGACTGGCAATTAACAATTCCCCATTCCCAAAAAACTGTTAAGATTCGGCAGATAATTTTTGTCCTATTCGCGGTTCGGTACCGGCTAACAATCGTTCGATATTAGTGCGATGCCGCCAAATTACAAAGATGCCACCAGCGATCGCAAACATTTGATAAGCTAAGGGCTCTCCGGCAAAATACATTAAGGCAGAAACGGCGATCGCCCCAAAAATAGAACTGAGAGAAACTATCCGCGAGATAGCTAAAACTAAGGCAAAAACTCCCAAGGTGCCCAAACCAACCTGCCAGGACATTGCTAATAAAATTCCCAAACTGGTAGCTACTGCTTTACCGCCTTTAAAGCCGATCCAAATTGATTTACTGTGACCGATGGCCGCCCCTAACCCGGCAAGCGTTACCATCCAAGGTTGGAGGTTGGCGGCGTCGCTCGCCCCGGCAAGGGTAGCGACAGCGATGTCGCCGACGCCGAGGGCCAGAAAATTGAATAAGTTGGCAAAGTCTGAGGTTTCTGCCGCAGTGGCAAGTTGCCGAACTACATCGAGGGAATAGACGTAGCGAACTAGGGCGATCGCTAATACTCCTTTTAAAATATCGATAATTAAAACCATTAAAGCGGGAAATTTGCCGATATTTCTCAAAACGTTAGTTGCACCGGTGGAACCGGAACCACATTCGCGAATATCGATGCCGTAGAACCAGCTACCCACCCAATAACCGGTTGCCATAGAACCGAGTAAATAGGCAACTATTAACAAGCCAATGTTAAATAATAACCAATTAATCATAGTTTTTTAACCTCTTTGGTAAGATGTTGTTGTACTATATCAAATTGCCGAAAAGGCGTCAAATAATTTTACAATTTCTGCTTTAAGGGATTTAATAGCCTCATCTATGGAATGATGCCCCCCAACGCCAAGTAAATGAGCATCGCCTACATCGGCACTAGACCAAAAATAGGAGTGCTGACCGATAGTTAAATATCCGCGCCACTCTTCTTTATATGTGTCAAAGGTTATAAAAAAGCATTGCGACATTAGCTCTTCGGGGTTTAAAACATATTCTCCCCACACAGAAAATCCCAAATATTCGGGGTTAACTTCGTTATTGTATTGCCAGTTGCTAAAGTTGGGAAAAGCTGCTTTAACTTTCTTTATTATTTGTGGAATTTCTGTTTCTGGGAGTAGCATTTTTTTGAGGTAAGTATTGCATTTATAGCATTTTCCTGCTTAAGAAAAAGACTGTTCGTGAAGTTCGATGCGATCGAAAGGCAGCAACTCGCACTGGTATCTCGCCTCAAAAGTCGCCTTCAAGTTTTGACCGGGCTTGATGCGCGAAACCCTAACATTCATATCCTCGCCGTCAATCTCTATACGAGCAGAGTACCAAAGTTCGCTACTGCCCCGCACGCGAAAATGAAACTTGAGGTTATACTGATGTTTGAAATCGTAACCCGAGAAAGGTCTTCGGAACTGAAACTGACTAACTGGGAGTTCGTTTTTTAACTCGGGAATAGCGGCGTTCCATACCAAGTCAACTTTGAAAACATCGGAAACTAAAGCTTTGTCGAGAACTTGGTAATAGAACACCATTTCCGACCACGCTCCCTCGCCCTCTACGAGACGGCACCGCTGCGAAACTGTATCTGAGGAAACAGATAGCGGCGGCCAGGGAAACTCGGAGTTCCACCCTCTATCTATACAGCCCCAGTCGCTAAACGCCACTGGCGCTAACTCCAGAGTTCCCGGGTAGAACCAATAACTCATTGGATTGCCTCCCATTCCAATTTCCAATTCCTCAAATACCGTACCATCAGGTGCGGTAACGGTTCTGAAATAAGGACAATCTGCGAGTTTATACAAATCTTCTTTAGACATTTCTCGTTCGTAACCCTCTATATCCCGACCTTCGTATTGAAGCTGACAGACGCGATCGAGTTGCTGCCAATGTAGAGGAGTTAAATCTTCCCGCTTTAAGCGATGACGTTGATGTTCTTCGTTTATATACAGGTTTTGATATCCCCCTTTGGCTTCAATATAGGCACAGTTTAATATTGAGGCATGGAGCTTTGGATTTTTAGAGTTCATAGTCTTTATCTCTTAGAACTGTTAGCTCGTAGTAATCGCTTTAGCGATTTAAAAGTGACTTCTATATCGCTAAAGCGATTACTACAAACGACTTCTATATCGCTAAAGCGATTACTACAAACGAGCTAACTTCTTACCAACGGTCTGCCACTTCCCGAGGTTGAGCTTCTGGAGCAAAAGCCAACCACAGAGGAAACTGTAACATCGACAGACTAATCTTATCCTCCGTATCGTCAATAATAATCATCGGCAAACCGCCCTTTTTCACCAAACGTTCCGCCTTTTGCGCCAGAAGTTCCGGCTCCTCAAACAAAACCACCCCGCGATCGGGACCGAAATCCCGCCGATCTACACCCAAACAATCCTGCAAACCTCGCCGCCACTCGCCCAAACGCTCCGGAGAATTAGCAAGCACCAAAACCTGCATCCGCTCCCCATACAAGGCATTCAAAACCGAAACCGCCGCCGAAGCAATTAAAATATTTTGCAGGCGACTGCCCATACTCGGCAAAGCGCCCCTACCGCCTTGGGTGAAAAACCATTCCGAAACTCGTTCGGCGTGAATGGGTTCAAAAGTGCGGCGCAATTGCCAGGCCGGACCGTAATAATCCGGCATCGTCCTATATTGGTCTAGGAGGCGTCGAATCAGTTTGACGTCATCCTTAAAACCTTGTTCGGCAAATTTGGGATTGCCCGATCGCCCTGGTTCGGGTTGAGCCGGTTCTACTCCCAAATCTGCGGATTTATATTCTGTTGGGGCGAGCTCTAACTGTTCGGCAGCCACCGCCAAATCCTGCAAGCTTCCCACCAGATAATCTTTAAAACCTTGAACCCGAATCGCCAAATCCTGAGAAACTCCAGCAAAAGTAGTGCGCATCTCGCGATCGATACGTTCTTTACGCCGTTCCAGTTTTTCCACTTCCACCAAAAGACCTTGTTTGCGTCGCCCCAGTTCTTCCAAAGCTTCTGGCAGCAGGCGCGATAAAGACCTAGTTTGTTCGACCAACTCTTGCTGAATTTTAGTCTTAGCTGTTTCCAAAGAAGCAACTTCTCGTTTTAAATATTGCTCTTGGCGCTTTAACTCTGCTATTCTGACTGCCAGCTCCGAACCTTGTTCTTCGAGCGATCGCTCTTCTTCCGCTTCTATTTCTGGGGAAATTTCCTCTGAGGTAGTTTCCTCTGAGGTAGCATCTTCGGCAACTGCTTCTTCGGGCTCGTCTGTATTGTCAATCTCGGAGCTCTCGGGTTCGGTTTCTGCTTCCTCCGCAGTTTCCTCCATCGAACTTGCTATATCCTCATCCAGATACTCCTCTTCCGACTCTTCGGGAGGTTCGTCTAACTGAGTTGCTTCTGGTTCTTCATCGGCAGCAAAGTCTTTATCTCCCGTTGGGGGAGTTGCTCTATCGAGAATATTCTCCTCTTCTGACTCTTCCGCAGACTCATCCAATCTATTTGCTTCCGGGTCTCGATAGTCTTCTTCTCTTTCTTCTGTTTCTAATTGAGTTGCTGGGGGCGCGTTCTTTTCTGGCAAGTTTTCTTCTTGCCTAGAAGTTGTTTCTACAAGAGTTTCCTCCTCTTCGTCATCCCAAGGTGAGTCTATGGGAGTTGGTTTTTCTTCTAAAGATGCTGAAATTTCTAATGGTTTTTCTCGTCTAATTTGCGGTGTTTCGTCTGAATTCATAACAAAAATTAGTTCTTCTACATTAGACAATTAACAATTGACAATTATCAATTATCAATTAAGATCGCTTTTCGTTTAAGGGGCAACGCTCTTCGAGACAGGTTTGGAGCATTTTCGGATCGAAAATAATTGGTAAGAAATGAATGCTCTTAATTTCCTTGAAGTAGAACAGAATCGGCACTCGCTGCCAAAAAATGGTCCAGTTTTCCCATTCGTTATAGGGGAAACGCCGAATTTGATTTCCCGAACGATAAACATCTAGGGCCGTTTCTGTAAATTGGAGGCGGATATTTACTGCTTGAAACATCAGAAATAGTCCAAACAGAGCGATCGCCACGCTGACCCAAATTTGCAGGAAGGCCAGGGGCAAAGCAGCGACGACCAGAGTTAGGGGGATATTGTAACTAGGTCGTAGCTCTACAGTTTTATCGAGTTGTGTTTGAGATGTAGTTGCAGTCACGGGCTAATTGTTTGGTTTTTACTTGATGCATGGTTATTATTTTAAGCTTTTCCATACAGAACTGCGGATTAAACCCCTTGGAGAATAGCGCTGCCCGTGCCTTGGAACATTAACCAAGACAGAAAAAAGTTGATAATAAATATGGCCATCAGGGCCGTAACTACGGCAGTAGTCGTAGATTGACCGACTCCCTTGGCCCCGCCCGTGGTAGTCAAACCCCAGCTAGTGCCGATGACAGCTATGAGGGCCCCAAAAACAACGGCCTTAATCGAAGCGCTGCACAAATCCCAAATCGTGAGAAAATTTTGAACCGATTCTAAAAATACCTTTTGGGGGATGTCGTACATACTCGTAGCGATCGCCAGTCCTCCTGCTAAAGCTGCCACCAAGGATAAGACGGTCAAAACTGGCAGCATCAGACAAGAAGCGACCACCCGAGGCACTACCAGATAATCTATCGGATCTGTTTTGAGCATATAGAGAGCATCGATTTGTTCTGTTACCTTCATAGTGCCAATTTCCGCTGCGAAGGCCGAACCTACTCTTCCCGCGACGATGACCCCTGTTAGAACCGGGCCTAATTCTCTGGCTAAGGAAAGGGCCAAGACCCCGCCCACGACATTACCTGCCCCCAGAACGATAAATTCCCTGGCCACCTGAATCGTAAAGACCATACCTACGAAACTGGCAGTTAGCAAGGAGATTAAGAGGGATTCTGGCCCTACCATTACCATTTGTTCGAGGGTGTTGCGGCGGTGGACTTTACCTTGCAGCAGGTGAACCATTACTTGTCCTCCTAACAAAATGGCGGACCACATCCGCTTTCCCCATGATTCTAAGCTTTTACTCAAGTTGGTTTAGTAATTTTTATTTCATTTGATTTCATTTCAATCCCTAATCGGGATTTGGTACGCTTTGGGCCCTCTTTTCTGCATTATAAGAAAAAACGAAATAACACTTAACGAATCTTTAATAAGATTTTTTAACTAATATTTAAGTTTTCTGACAAATAGACCGATTTTACCCGATCGCTGCCTACCCTAGTAAGTAGTAAGGAAAAAAAAACCAGTAACAATTACTGGTTTTGCCTTTGTGGCCCTTTTATGGTATTGATGGTTATGGCTATGAGTATTTTGCCTTATTTTCTCTTATCTTTACTCCTGACTAGCATTTTTTGCTTTGTCGCTCCTCTATTTTTAATCGGTATTGGATTGAGTGGGTTTGGTTTGATGAGCGTCCTTCCCAGTTTGGGAGCGATCGGTCGCGAAGGTTTGGCCAATATCTCCCAGTTTCTGGCTACTTTTGGCAACGGTAATCCCCTGCAAGGCTGTGTGGCGATCGGTATAGCCTTTAGTTTGGTAGGAATTTTATTTGATAGTTACGTTTTTTATCAAAAACCGAAAGGCGATCGCTCTTAAGGAGGACTTTAAATTAACCCTAATTGTCATCCCCGGTTCGATCTATGGTAACTATTGTCCAGAGTAGTTTTACACTAAAGGAAAAATAAAGGAGCTGCAATTATGCAAGAACCAGATACCTCTAAAACCGTTATAGACACTGAAACTCCGAAAGTGGATGTGGAAGTAGCACCACCAGAATCAGAACCAACTAACAATCAATTCCAGGGAATCAAAGACCAGGCATTGGAAATTTTGGCCGAACTGCCCGGTATTCTGTCCAAGTTTTTTAACCAAAATCGAAAGCCCATTGTCACTGTGGGCCTAATTTTGGCCGTTGGTGTCGGTATTAAGGTAACTCTGGCCGTAATCGATGCCCTCAACGATATCCCGCTTTTGGCCCCTACTTTTGAGTTGATTGGTATCGTCTATTCTGGCTGGTTTGTTTACCGCTATTTACTCCGCGCTTCTAATCGTGAGGAGTTGTGGGCAGAAGTCCAATCTCTCAAAGAACAATTAATCGGGGATAAGCCAACTGAATAGTTAATAAGTAGGTAGGCAAAAATATTTGCAGAAAATTTTCCCCGTAGAACAGACATCTTGTCTGTGTCTAATTAATTGTCTAATTAATTTGGCACTCCTACTTAACTCCCCAATTCGAGCCAAACTTTTAAAATTGTTGAGAATTCAGCTAAAACCTGAATTCTCATTTTTTTCTTAACTTAGAACTTGTTGGAGAGTAGCTGTAAACTCTGGATAGGAGATAGCGGCAGCTTCTGCACCCTGGATAGTCGTAGTTCCAGTAGCGTTAAGGGCGGCGATCGCCAAACTCATGGCTACCCGATGATCCCCATAACTATCCACATCGATACCCACCAAAGGAGTCCCGCCAGTAATTTCCATACCATCGGGCAGTTCGGTAATCTTTGCCCCCAGGCGATTTAATTGAACGGCCATTGCCATGAGGCGATCGCTCTCTTTAACCCGTAACTCGGCAGCATCCCGAATAATGGTAGTCCCTTTAGCAAAAATCGCTGCTACTGCCAAAATTGGGATTTCATCAATTAATCTAGGTATCAGAGAGCCCCCAATTTCACAAGCTTGTAGCTGACTGTGGCGCACTCGCAAATCTGCCACCGGTTCCCCTGCCACCTCTCGCTCGTTTTCCCTTTGGATATCGGCTCCCATCATGGCCAAAGCTTCCAAAATCCCGGTACGGGTTGGATTGACGCCCACATTTTCGATGCATAATTCGGAATCGGGCACTATAGCTGCAGCCACCAACCAAAAAGCTGCCGAACTAATATCCCCGGGTACTACCACCGATTGTCCTTGCAGTTGAGCCGGGCCCGTAACTGTAGCGCTATTCGTCTCGGGGTCGATAGTCACTTTTGCCCCAAAAGCTCGCAACATTCTTTCCGTATGGTCCCGGGAGAGGGCGGGTTCGGTTACGGTGGTTTCTCCTTCTGCCATTAAGCCGGCAAATAAAATACAGGACTTGACCTGAGCCGAAGCAATGGGAGAATGGTAATGAATTGGTTGTAATTGAATACCTTGTATTGCCAGAGGGGCTAAGGTGTCGCCCTGCCTTCCCCAAATTTTTGCCCCCATTTGTTGAAGGGGTTGGATAACCCGAGACATGGGGCGTTTGACTAAAGAACTATCCCCAGTGATGCTGAAAAAACGTTGGGGATGAGAGGCTAAAATACCTAACATCAGCCGCATGGTAGTGCCCGAATTGCCGGCATCTAATACTTTGGCGGGTTCTTGGAGTTTTCCCAATCCCAATCCTTGGACTTTGACTAATTCTGAATTGAGGGGAGAAATATCAGCACCCAACAGAGAAAAACAACTGGCAGTGCTGCGGGGGTCTTCTCCCAAGAGCAATCCTTCGATGGTAGTGAATTGTGAGGCGATCGCTCCTAACATCAAAGCTCGATGGGAAATAGATTTATCTCCTGGAACTCTGATGCGACCTCGTACCGATAAACCCGAACTGGGTTTGTTAATAACTAAGCTTTGCTGGTTCTCTGCGATTTTAGTAGTGACAATCGAAGCTATCATTGGATAAACTTAAATTTAAGAAGGTAAAAAAAAAGGCATTTTCTTTAGTATTTTTTACCTTTGGACAAGGTTGGATTGAGAAAGTTTTTTTCTCCCAGATCGGGATTGAAACTTCCAATCGGCTTATTTTACACCAAAAATGTCTATTCTTTCATCAGAAATTACTGAGAATTTTCTATGTTAACTCACCATCGTAAGCCAGTAAGTCTGTCTTTAATTTCCACGGACTTACCCGTTTGGTCTTTAGTAGAAACTGCTGCAACGCTATATCAAAAAGACCGACAACAGTTCCACATATTATTGCACGAACCTGCAATTTTTGAAAGAGAATTGGAAAGAGAATTTGAACGAGATACTACTAACGAAAATGCTTCTTTGAGCAGCTCTCAAAAACCTCGACTGCTGTGGTTAGAGGTTTCTCCCTATCGGGCGGTTATGACCATGCAAGGAAACGGTCAATACAATTATCGCCATCTGTGGGAGCCTGGAATTTATGGTGTTAGTCGTTATTGGTTGCAAAGCGAGTTGGCTGCGGGGTTGCCCCAGCAGTTGCGACTGCGCAATTTTACCCGTAGTTTTGTTCTGGTTGGAGAACCGATACCCAGAGGTTTGCGTTTGGAATATGAATTGTGGTCGGAAAAAGTTCAATTAGGTCGCTACGTTTTGGAGCTAGAAATTCATCATTAGTAATTAACAATTCCTACTATTTAGCCTTACAGTAGTTTTGTAGTTCCCGAACCAAGGTATCTTCTGCCTCAACAGTTTGATTAGCTTTTTGACCCGATCGTTCTAGCTGAGTTTTGGCTTCTTCGAGCTGCCTTCTGCCTTCTCGGTTGGTTTTCACTCGATGGCCTGCTTCTAGGGCGGAACCCATTTCGTTGAATGCTTGAGATAGTTCTCTAAACAATCCCACAAAGCGGCTTTGATAGTCTTGGAGGTTTTTGTCTTGGAGTTCGAGACTATCTAGTTGATTGGCAATAAGACTTAACTCTACTGCTAAAATCCGGTGGCCAGCAACGTCGTATCGCTCCTTTTGAGCGTTGACTAAAGTGCTGCCTTTGTTGATAGTGGCGATTAATTTATTGCATTGCTCCATGGGGCTGGGGCCACAACCAACTATGGAAAAACTGGCAGCGATAACAGTAGCAATAAAGGCCTGTTTGCGTCTAAATTTGGGCATTGAAGTTATCGAGAGATTTTAAGGTAGGGGATCGTAGGGCTGTTGGCGGACTCTGCCCAATCTTAAGTTATAAACGGGAGCAGGTCAGTTTTGAAGTTTTCCCAAAGACTTAACGCTTTTTGGGAATGGGGAATTGTCCATGGGGAATGGTCCATCGTTCCCTTGGGGATTTTGAGCTTAACCTGCCACCGTTTCCTCGGGAGCCTTTCACCAGAGAATCATGGTTAGGACTTGCGTAGTAATAAGGTACCGACTTGTTGGGTTGCGTTTCACTTCGGCCCGACCTACGATTTTGCTTCATCTGGTAGTTTATTTTTGCGCGACTCCTTAGGATTAACAATTCCATCTTCCCTATTCCCTATTCCCCATTCCCAAAAAGCATTTATTTTTTGGTTCTCTTCAAAGTTGACGTGCAACCGTTATAAACCTTGGGGATAAAATAGATTGGTGGAAGATTCTGGGAATACCAGAGCTTAAACTCCCGATGCCAAAATCGGGCCAATTCCAGATAGCGCGACCAGAGTCTGCTCGGCAAAGAGGAAAATGGCCAAAAATAGCAACAATCTCGATCGCACCAATACCGCAGAGCTCCCTTGGGCAATTTCTCTGGGACTTGGCCTTTTGACATTGGGCCTGTCTTGGCAGTTGTTTCTGGCCATTACTTTGACATCGACAGTAGGTTGGGCAGTTACCCGCTTTCAGCAAGAGCAAAAACAAGAGCAAGAGCTTTTAAATTCTCTTTTCTATAAGTTAATTGAGGAAAATCAGGGACATATTACGACCTTGGACCTAGCAATGAAAGCCAAACTTCCAGCTAATGTGGTACAAGAATTTTTAGACCGATGCGCAATAGTTAGCGAAAAGCCTAGACAAATATTTTTAAAGTTGCTAATATGTAATTAGTTAGCTTTAAAAAGGTATGAAGAAATATGTCACGCCCAAAGAAGCAGCGGCCCATTATGGGGTCAACATCAGTACCCTTAGACGATGGGACAATGAAGGAAAACTCGATAGCATCAGGACTCCTGGAAACCAAAGACGATTCTGCATCGACGACGAGGGACCAAAAAATAAGCCCACTGTCGCTTATGCAAGAGTCTCTACTCATTCCCAAAGAGATGACCTTGACCGACAAGTTGAGTTTTTACGTTCAAAATACCCAAACGCAGAACTTGTTTCAGAAATTGGAAGCGGACTCAATTTTAAACGGAGAAAGTTCCTCAAAATACTGGAACGAATATGTGCGAGTGATATCTCAACACTTGTCGTCGCTTACGCCGATAGAGCAGTCCGATTTGGATTCCCACTTATTGAATGGCTCTGTCAGCAAAATGGGGTTAAACTCGTGGTTCTCAACCAGAGAAACTTATCTCCAGAGGCAGAATTGGTTGAAGATATCTTGTCTATCCTCCACTGTTTCAGTGCAAGGTTATACGGACTCAGAAAATACCAAAAGCAAGTCAGCAAAGCGATTCAAGACAAAACCTCGCAACCAGACGAAGAAGTTGACACCCAACAGTGTCAGGAAACTCAGGGTATTTCCTTGTGACAAACTTCAGAAAATTTGGAAGCAATGGGTTAATGCCTACCGTTGGCTCTACAATTGGACAATTGCCCAACTTAGAGATGGCAGTAAAGCAAATACTTATGATTTGCAGAAGTTAGCTCGCGAAGCCGAACGTCCAAATTGGGTTAAAGAATTGCCAGGGCATCAATTACAAGAAGCGGTCGCCGATGCTGTGGATGCTCATAAACAAGCTCTTGCCAATACAGGAATTGCCAATTTTAAATCTTGTCGCCAACCGAATCAAGTGGTTAAATTTAAGGCTGGCGATTACAAGAAAAGTCAATGGTATCAAACCAAAGTCAAGGGATTAACATATTGTTCCCCGGAAGGTTTTCCTGCTGAATGCAGTTATGGCACTCAACTGGTTTTTAAAAGGGGAAAATGGTACGGAATTTTTCCTGAATATCAAGAACCAACTCCCACAGAACAATCAAAAGTCATAGCTCTAGACCCTGGAGTGCGTACTTTTTTAACTGGGTTTGATGGGGAAAAGGTTATTGAGCTTGGCAATGGGGACCTGGGAAAAATTCAACGACTTTGTTCTAAGTTAGATAAGTTAATGAGCCGCATCGACTTAAGCGCTGCTAAACGTCAGCGACGAGGGATGCGCAAAGCCGCTTATCGTATTAGGGAACGGATTCAAAGCTTGATTAAAGACTTGCACAATAAAGTTTCTCGGTTTTTAGTTGATGAATATAAAGTCATCTTTTTACCGACTTTTTCTACTTCAGAAATGGTGGTAAAGTCGGGCCGAAAACTCAACAAAAAAACCGCTAGAAATATGTTGACTTGGAGTCATTACAAATTCCAGCAACATTTAATCCAGATGGCTAATCGTGATAACGTTTTAGTTGTGTTGTGCAACGAGTCTTATACCTCTAAAAGTTGTCCCGAATGCGGTCACGTTCACGATAAATTAGGCGGAAATAAACAGTTCCAATGTCCTGAGTGCGGGTATAGTGCTCATCGCGATTGGAACGGCGCTCGAAACATAATGCTTCGAGCATTGCAGGCAACAGCCATCACTTTAACCGGTGATGCCATACAGATTCAAGGTGAACAGCTTTGATAAGGTTAAATGTTGCACCAAGGAGCAGTAATCTATTATTTTCCTACTGCTTTATCTCTACTGTCAACTGAGGGCGAACGGGTCGATGGCCTCCACTTAGGCGATCGGTCTAATTCTTCTCGGAAAGAAGTTTCCAAGAGTGAGGTTAGTAATGACCGAGAATCTCAAAAGGTTCCCAGAGAGAAATTAAATAATAAAAAACGGGATTTTTCTTCTTTAGTTCCTAAGTTATTAACTCAAGTGCAATTGGCAAATCGTTTAAAGGTTCATCCCAGTACCATTAGTAAAAGAAAGACTAAACCAGATTTTATCCAAGGTCGTCGGGAAAAAGATCCAGAGGCGATCGCCTGGGAATATTCCCGAGACACTAAACGATTTTCTCCGAAAGTTATTGACTAAATTTGTTAATTGCTTCTTGCTGAATCAGCTAGGCAATTAACAATTGACAATTAAAAATTGACAATTGACTTAGAAAAAAAGTTTTGAGAAAACATTAAAAAATCCTAAAAAACATTACAATAAGGAAAACCGTAGCTAAATCGACCACATGATGCCTCGGATACTGGTCATAGATGATGACCCTGCGATCGCAGAACTGGTAGCTGTAAACCTAGAAATGGCTGGCTATGAAGTCAACCAAGCCGAAGACGGCATAAAAGGACAGGCTTTGGCCTTGCAGTTATTACCAGACCTAATAGTTTTAGACCTGATGCTGCCGAGGGTGGATGGATTCACCGTTTGTCAGCGTCTGCGTCGGGACGAACGCACGGCAGATATACCCATATTGATGTTGACTGCTTTGGGTCAAACCCACGACAAGGTGGAAGGCTTTAATGCGGGCGCAGACGATTATCTAACTAAACCTTTTGAAGTTGAAGAACTGTTGGCCAGGGTGCGGGCCTTATTGCGACGCACCGAAAGGCTGCCCCAAGCGGCCAAACATAGTGAAATTTTAAGCTACGGCCCCCTGACATTAGTGCCGGAACGATTTGAGGCCATCTGGTTTGAGAAGATTATCAAATTGACTCATTTGGAATTCGAGCTGCTCCATTGCTTGCTCCAACGTCACGGTCAAACGGTATCCCCAAGCGACATCCTCAAGGAAGTCTGGGGCTACGACCCCGATGATGATATAGAAACTATTAGGGTTCACGTCAGACATCTGAGGACGAAGATGGAACCGGAGCCGCGCCATCCTCGCTATATCAAAACTGTTTATGGAGCGGGCTATTGTCTGGAGATTCCTGCTATTGGTTCTACAAATAGCAATGTAGAAAAAAACTGGATCGAGCCAAAAACAAGCTGGGTCAGAGAGTTTTAATCGTGTCCGGTTGAGATTTTCGTTCTTAGAAATAGAGAATTAGGAAAAATCAACAATCGCGCTCCGCGATTACTACGAACTAACTTTTTTCGCTAGAAGTTATTTTAAATCGCGCTCCGCGATTACTACGAACTAACTTTTTTCGCTAGAAGTTATTTTAAA
>CAZUCT010000045.1:25594-30898 GCA_964619285.1 uncultured bacterium
TCGCGCTCCGCGATTACTACGAACTAACTTTTTTCGCCCGAGCTCCCGATCGCTATTTTCAATAAAAAGCAAAACCGGTTGATAACTTCTAATCGGCTGCCATTAACAATTGACAATTAACGATTAGCTATCTTATCCTGCTCTTTACCTTTACCGTTGGTATTGGGGAAACCGGTGTAGTTTTTGACAGAGAGCGATCGCTGGGGGATACCGATGGCTATACTTTCGCGATCGAAAGCTTCTTTCACCCGCAGGCGAAAACCGCGCCCTACCAACCATTGCTTGAGGGGCTGAGTTTTTAGCCAAATCCGAACTAGCATTCCGGCATGGGAAACTTCATCGACTCCCAAAACTTCTATCGGTTCGACCAGATGCTCTTGCCATTCTGGTTCGGCATAAAATTCGTCGGCGACTTGCCGGAGTACCTGTAGGGCCCTTTTGATGTCGGCATCGTAAGCTACTTCGATGGTAAAATTCACCCGAGACCAATCTTTAGTTAGGTTTCTGACAACTGTAATCGAACCGTTGGGAATGGTAATAAATTCTCCATCGGCGCTGCGGAGGTTGGTCATGTAGAGATTCATTCTCTCGACGAAACCGCCGACATCGTCGACTAATATAACGTCTCCCACCGCATAGCGATCGGTCCATAAAATCAGCAGGCCGTTGATGGCATCTCTGACCAAATTTTGGGAAAAATAAGTGACAATTACGGCAATAATACCAGCACTTGCTAAAACGGTAGTCGCGATGCCTAAAATTTCGGCAGTCCAGATAATGCCGATTAACCAAAAGATAACGCTGCTCAAATTATTAAGCGCTGACGAATATGTAGAAACCCGCAAAGCATATCGCGGAGACGATTGGTCGGTTAGCTGTGCGTTTTCTGCCCAAGCGTTTAAGTTGGCATCGATGAGGAAGTGACCGATTTTATCTGCTAGGGTTACTAATACCCAGATTCCGATAATGGGGAAAGTTTTTTCCAGCAGGAGGTAGCCTATAGCTCGCACGCTGGGATAGACCCCAAAAATTAAGCCCGTGCCCCAGACCCAAATTAATGCTTGGACCCAGATTAGAACTTGAAGCAACAGTAAGGTTAGATTGTGCTGTTGCTTTAAAACGCTATGATTTTCCAAAGGAAACTTGGGAAAGTTGCGCCAGAGGGAACCTAATTGCTGGGTGAGATACAGTTGATTGTTAGTTGTAGTATTTTCTTTGGCATTTTCGGCTTTGACTGGCTTTTGTTCTTCTTCCGTTGCTTCTGGGTTTTCGTTATTAGTTATGGCAGCTAGTTTTTCGGTAGAGAGCGATTCAGGAGCTATCGCGAGGGATTCTTCTAATTCCCGTAATTTAGTTTTGAGATTTTTATAGCGATCGCGAGTGCGTTTTTGCACCCAACCTACTGCAAACCCAAGCACAATCATCAATAAAACCAAACCCCCAATTATTGCTGGCTTCAATAGGGGTTGTTGTGCCTGTAAATCTCTTTCTGCTAACGCGAAACTAAACCAAGAGCGAATTCGATTTCGCCATTCTTGGGCGAGCTCCCCTGGGAGTTTACCGTGATGGAGAACGTCCGCCCTGGTAACGGTCATAATCTTGAGATTGGGCAATCCCTTTTCTTTGGGAATGTAAAAAACTACGGTTTCCGCATTGAGAGTTCCTACTTCGATTTGGGGAGTATTGGGATGAAGTTCCTCCGAATTGGAGGGGGTGTTGTTTAAGTCGGGTATTGCGGGAACAGTTTCTTGCGCTTTTGGTTGGGAGGTTGCGGGTTGGGGGGTTGCGGGTTCGGGGGTTGCCGGTTGGGGTTCGGTTGCCTGCCCTAACTTGAAGTTACTAACCGACTCTTGGCGATCGGCTATAGGGGCCAGTGCCGATTCGAGGAATAGTCCGGGAACCTTGGAGCTTTTTTGAGGTGCGCTATCGGCATCGATGGTTGTTTTGAGAATTTGCTGGAGGGTATTTTGGATGCGTTTAGCTCGTAATTCGGCGTTAAAACTAGATTCTTGGTCGTCGTCGGTTGTTGGTTCCGATGCAATCTCCAAGATTGGCATCCCGGTAAACCAGATTTGATTACAAACTAGGTTTCCACATTGATAGGGTCGATTAAAAAAATCGACGATGGGTTTATTGTTATCTGTTCCTTCTACTAGGTTCAATAAAGGAAGTTGCCCCCAGGCCGGTCCACTCCAAGTTACTACTAGGGTAAATGATAGCAGGGCTGCGATCGAGGATTTGACAACTGAAGGCAATCTGCCTCTGGTGACAGCGATGCGCTTGATGCTACGTTCGTATAATTTTTGTAGTTTACGAAGGTTCATGGTTTTACTTATTCTTACTGCTGTTTTTTCTGAGAGGGGTAAGCGCCAGTAGGGGTAGAAGCCTTTGGAAAGCTATGACCCTAAATTAGCGATCGCTTATGAGACCGTTAAGTTTGCTTTATCCACCTCTTTATTTGGTTGGACTTCGATACTTACAAAAGTTAACAAGACAAAAGTTAACAAGACTATAGCATAACAAATTTGGATTTGACTGCAACCTCAAAAAGAATCGAAGATGATAGAAAAATTCCCCAGAAGATGCCATCTATCAAAAGGCAGATTTTAACTGAGATAGCGATCGCTTACATCTCTTCGCTCTTGCCTGTTGCCTCTTGCCTGTTGCCTTCCCCCCTATTGCCTTCTCTTGCCTCTTGCCTGACAAAGAGCGATCGCTGGGGCATACCGAGAGCGATACCTTCGCGATCGAAAGCCTGTTTTACCCGAACGCGCAACTCCCGCGCCACGGACCACTGTTGCATCGGCGCGGTTTTCATCCAAACTTGGACTAAAAGACCGTCATAAGTCATGCTATCGATGCCAAAAATTGAGGCCGGTTCTAAAATTTTCTCTTCCCATTCTGGTTCCTTTTGCATCTGTTCTGCTACTTTTTTGAGTATTTCTAGCGCCCGTTCTACATCGGTAGTATAAGCAAGCTCGATCGCCACTTCTACTCGCGACCATTCTTTAGTTAGGTTTTCTACAATATCGATACTATTGTTAGGAAAGCTAATCAAACGTCCCCCATCGCCGCGCAGTTCGGTCATATACAAATTGAGATTTTCCACCAATCCCGCTCTGTCGCCGATTTGGATGACATCTCCCACGGCATAGCGATCGCTCCACAAAATAAAAATGCCGTTGATGATGTTATCGACTTTAGGCTTAAAAACGTAGGTCGCCGCGATACCTAAAATTCCTGCGCCGGCGAGTGAAAAGCCTAGAGCTGGTATTGTCAGAGCGATCGCCACCAAATAGACGATAAAAGTAGTCGCCTGGGTCAGGGCGTCGGAATAAGTTGTCACCCGCTTAGTATATCGTTGGGGATAAGAAGAAGTTTCCCGAGCTTTTTCTGCCCACTTTTGCAACCAGAAATCGACTAAAAAATTACTACCTTTATCTGCCAAACTCGCAAATAGCCAGATTAGCAAAAGAAAAATGGATTGCGTCCAAATAAAAATAGTAAAAGCGCGAGTATCGGGATAGATGGCCAAAATCAAACCCACCCCGCCTACCCAGAGAAAAACTTGGAACCAAAGCAATACTAACTGCAACATTTCCGTGCTGTTTCGCTGTTGCTTTAAATCTGTTTGTTTCTTTAAAGAAAAATCGGGAAGATTTCCCCAAAGTTCGCTTATTTGACTGAAAAAAGCTAAGTTAGTTTGGCTTAAAGCTAATAATAAACTTTGAGAAGATTTGCTTTTTTTATTAGAAATATTTGCCGATTTTGCTTCTGATTTAATCGCCGTTTCGGAGGCAACAGATTCGGTTTCTGCAGCTAAGGATTTCTTGAAATCGTTTAATTGTTTTTTAAGTTCTCTGTCTTTATTACTTAAGCGTTTTTGCAGCCAAAGCAAGGCCGAACTTAACGTAATAAGAACGGCGGCGATCGCTAAAATTATTAGGGGTCGTTGCAGGGGATTTTTTAAGATTTGCTGTCGTTCTTTTATGGCATTGCTAAATGCTTGGCGGAGGCGATCGCGCCACGCTACAGCTAGCTCTTCTGGGGTCGATTTAAAATTAGCAATAGCATCGGGCTCGGTGACAGTCAAAATCGCTTGTCGCGGGATACCCGGTTGTTTGGGAATGAAAATAACCGTTTGATTGTTGAGAGTACCTACTTCTAGGGGCGGGGTAGCTGGTTCTAGCTGACTTTTTTCAGCAGTGGAGCTACTTTTAATTAATTCCAAAGGATCTGGAATTATTGTCGGTTCTGCTTCTGACTTCTCGGAAGTTTCCCCAGAAGATTGAAGGGTTGCTTTGAGAATTTGTTGGAGATTAATTTCGATTTTTCTTGCCCTCTGTTGGACGGAAATATTGGCATTTTCATTCTCTGTCAGAGTCGGCGGCAAGGAAGCTACTTTCAGCAGTATTTGTCCGTTAAACCAGACATTACTACATCTGAGATTTCCGCATTGATAAGGTCGGTTAAAAAAATCAAAAACTGGTTCTTCGTTTTGAGAAGATTCTAGAGTTGGGAAGAAAGGAAATTGACCGAAAGCAGCCGGTGTCCAAGAGACTGTTAGAGCAAATGTCAGTAGGGCAACTAGAATAAATTTTATAAAATTTAGATAACGGGTAACAAAACGCTCCCAGAAAAAGAGAGAGCATCCTTTTTTACCCCTTTTTTTCTTGAAAATTACTCGCTCCAACATAGAGTTTCGCTATTAACATAAAGCTCGCTAATTATATCGCGCCGGCACAATTTTGACAAGGGAGGAACTGGAAATTAGATTCCTTGCGAGTTAATTCGGTGGACAGTTTTAACTCGGGCGTGTTAAAACGGAGTCAATTGATGGAATAGAGATTATGAACGCAAAAATCCAATCTTGGCAAGGGTTAGCTCTAATTTCTTTACTGGGAATGGCGGCCAGTATCTCGCCGGCGAGGGCCCAAAATATTACTCCCACCACCACCAACGGCACCGACACTGTGGTTAATAACAACGGCCAACGCTTCGACATCACGGGCGGGACTAGCAGCGGTAATGGGGCCAATCTTTTCCACAGTTTTCAGCAATTCAACCTCGACGCGGGCCAAACGGCCAACTTTATCTCAGCCCCCAACATCCAAAACATCTTGGGGCGAGTCACTGGAGGGAACGCTTCTATTATTAACGGTTTAATTCAAGTTACCGGGGGTAACTCTAACCTTTATTTAATGAACCCGGCAGGGGTTCTTTTCGGTCCATCGGCCAGTTTGAACGTTCCGGCCTCCTTCAGCGTTACCACCGCTACGGGTATTGGTTTTGGTAATAATTGGT
>CAZUCT010000046.1:0-30756 GCA_964619285.1 uncultured bacterium
TCAACTTATGATTCATGTGATGTGGTTGCTTTGGGCTGGGTGCGTGTTTAGCTTATTGGCAGTTTGGGCTTATCGACGCGATCGCGTTCTTGAGTAATATCCCCACAGAAGGCGATCGCTGGTGCGCGGTGCGCGCCCTACGGGAGAGCGATCGCCCCCCCAATAACCCATCCGCACTCGTCCGTTACAACATCCGCTGCTAACATAACTTTCGGATTCCCCTACTAAATCTACCGAACAGGCAAGATGCCTGTTCTACGTCGTTATCTACCGAACAGGCAAGATGCCTGTTCTACGTCGTTACTACGGACGGGCGATCGCTCTCTTATCCCCCAGAAAGCGATCGCCCCCACCAATCACCCATCCGCTACATCCGCTACCTTCATCCGCTGCTAACCAAGCTCTCGGAACCCACTACTAAACTTATACGACTAAAGTCGTTACTACGAACTGGCGATCGCGTAGCGTTGCGGATGCAACATCGCTCTTGCCAAAACCGCTCCTTTGAGGTATGCTAGATAGAGAACATATCCGTAAAAATGCCCATGAAAACTAAAAGCTTTACTGCAATCGTTTACCAAGAAGACGATATGTACATAGCTGAATGCCCCGAAGTCGGCACAGTTGACCAAGGTTCGACCATAGAAGAAGCACTGGCAAATCTTAAAGAAGCAACAAGACTCTATCTCGAAGAGTGTCCCCTACCCCAGGAAACAACCCCAAGATTTGTTACCAACATCGAGGTGAGTTATACCTAGACTGCCAAGAATCTCAAGCAAAGAAGCAATTCGCACCCTAGAACGTTTGGGTTTTTATGAAGCCAGGCAAACAGGCAGTCATGTAATTCTGAAAAAACCCTTGCCCGATGGGGAAATTGTTTGCGTTGTACCCCTTCATAATGAGTTAAAAATTGGTACTCTTAGCGGCGTTCTCAAACAAGCTAAAGTTACGCCAGATGAGTTTATCGCCAATTTATGATGGTGTTTGCTCTAGCTAACTGCGGCGATCGCTCTCTTATCCCCCAGAAAGCGATCGCTCTTCTATCTCTTAAATATCTTTACTGGTGCGCGGTGCGCACCCTACGGAAAGCGATCGCCCCCCCAACAACCCATCCGCACTCGTCCGCTACCAAATCCGCTGCTAACATAACCCTATACGACCGAACAGGCATCCTGCCCGTTCTACGTCGTTACCACCAACGGGCGATCGCCCGTTTTACTCTGTATCAAAAATCTCAACCAGAAACCGGGTTTCTCGTAAAATGCTTCCAAAAGAAACCCGGTTTCTTGACTGACGATTCAGGCTATAGAAAAGCTAACTTATTTAAAGCTCAAGATCTTCGATTCTCACTCCTCCTCCTGCCCGCAGGCTCTTTCTGGCAGACTCAATTCGACGCAAAAACCGAGGATCTCGCTCCAAACAATAATCGAACCAATCGTCTTCGGACTTAATGCCAATAACAATTCCCGCAGGTTTGCCGTCGTGCATAATGACGATTTCTTCATCTCCTGCTTTTTCTAAATATCCGAGCAAATTATTTTGTATTTCAGTTAGCGTCACTTCTTTCATCAGATTCTCCTACTTGTTGTAACCAGTTGTCAGCTTCAGATTTAGGAACAATTCCCAAAATTTCAACCGTGTTGTCAATAACATCGTAAAAAATACGAACTTCATCAACTCTTAAGCGATATTGCGGTCGAGAAACTCCTTGCAAGCGTTTAATTCTACTCTTGCTAACTTTAGTTGGCTCGAATCGTAAATGAACTTCGATCGCATCCCGTACTGCGGAGCGAATATTAGCTGTGAGATTGCGCCAATCTTCTATCGCTTCAGGAGAAAGTACGATTTCATAGCTCATGTTCGCTTATCCTCTATACGATATCCTCGATAAAAGCCTCCCGATTGGGCGCGGACGCTGGCGGGTAGCCTCCGAATTTTTCCCTAGTTTTATGCCCTTAACGCGCATTAAATATCCTCCTCATTATCAGAGTTTTGAAAATTCCCTCATCATTGTAGCATAATCCAGTAAAACAGGCAGGATGCCCGTTCTACGTCGTTACTACGGACGGGCGATCGCCTGCCATTCAATCCCGCAAAAGAGGAATAAAACCAGCCTGCTCAAAATGCTTATCGTAAGCCAGAGCTTCTGTAATAGCATATTCCTCCATTATCTTAAAAGAAACACAATCAGTTATACTCCATTCTTTATCTTGTCTTTGTTTGTACAACAATAACCCTTCTTGAAACTGACTGCTACTTTGTCTAACCACCGTAACATTAGGATGCTCGTAGAGACTTTCAATTAACTCAATGGCAGCCTGACGAAAAAACTCCCCCCTTTTAGAAAAATCATTCAACACCTCTGCTAACACCATTTCGCTCGTAAAAATATAAAGCGAACCCATTGTTTTTGATAACTCTCGCGCCTTTTGATGTAATTGGTCTCTAGAATTGAGTAAAGCTACCCAATACCCAGTATCCGCAAAAACTCGTCTCATTTTCCCCCTTCTGAAACTTGATAAAAGTCAAAGTTTTTTGACAAATCCCTCGGCACATTTTCCCATTCAGACTCGGGAATTTTTCCTCCTATTTCTACAGCTATTTCCCATATCGGTTTAGCCCCGCTATCGTACTTAATATCTACTAATTTTTGCTCTTGTCTGACCTTGGCATCTTCAGTAATTGCTCGCACTTGTGCCACGATTTTTTCCAATAACCAGAGCTTCTCTTCTAAAGATAAGTTCTGGATGGAGTTTTCCAATTCTAATAATTTAGCTGAAACCATCTTTACTCCTTATTTTGTTAAATTTCCGCATCAATTCAATCCGAGGTAGCTTCAATATTTATCGCCATCATTATAACATAATTCAGATTAAGGATTGACACTCATCGAGAGCTCTTCTTCCCAAAAGGCGATCGCCCCCCCAACAACCCATCCGCACTCGTCCGTTACAAAATCCGCTGCTAACATAACTATATACTACCGAACAGGCAAGATGCCTGTTCTACGTCGTTACTACGAAACTACCGATTATGAGGAGAATCTAAATCTAACTCCGGTCCTATGGGAACAATTCCCGCAGGATTAACGTTAGGGTGACTCTGATAATAATGCCTCTTGATGTGGTCGAAATTGCAAGTTTCTTTTACTCCTGGATGTTGATAAATGTCTTTAAGATAATTCCAGAGATTCGGATAATCCCAAAGGTGGCGTAAATTGCACTTAAAATGAACGTAATAAACTACATCAAAACGCAGCAAAGTTGTAAACATACAAATATCCGCTTCCGTCAGGCGATCGCCGCATAAATAACGCTGTTTTGACAGCACATCTTCCCAATAATCCAACGCTGCAAATAAATCTTTTACTCCCTCTTCGTAAGCAGATTGAGTAGTAGCAAAACCGGCCCGATAAACGCCATTATTAATCGGTTGGTAAATAGCATCTATGGTTTCGTCAACTTTTGCCTTTAAATCTGGGGGCAATAAATTAACATTCGACTCCGCAAAAGCATTAAACTCGGTATCGAACATCCGCATAATTTCCCGGGATTCGTTATTAACAATTGTCTCTTTTTCCTTATCCCAAAGCACCGGCACAGTGACTCGCCCGCTATAATTAGAATCTGCCTTGAGATACACCTCCCAGAGATAATTTTTACCGTTAACGTTATCGGGAATAGAACCCGGTTCCGTATCGGAAAATTCCCAACTATTTTGGTCTATTACCGCCGCCACAACCGACAAACCAACGGCATTTTCTAATCCTTTTAAACGCCGCATAATTGCAGTTCGATGCGCCCAAGGACAGGCCCAGGAAATATAAAGATGGTAGCGTCCCGCTTCTGCTTTAAAACCGCTGGAACCGTCGGCGGTAATTTGGTTTCTAAAAGTAGTAGATGGACGGACAAATCTACCTTTAGAGTCTTCTTGTTCCCGCCTGGGTATCCATTTACCATCGGCTAATATTCCCAATCCCATAGTTACCTCGAAATAATGAACAATTAACAATTATAACGCTGGTGATTGCAGAAACCCGGTTTTTCTAAAAAACCGGGTTTCTTAAATGTCAGTAAGCCCAGAAACCCGGTTTTTCTAACAATACCTTCGCCAAAATAAAAAAATACCATTCGTAGGTTGTGCGGACCTTCGTGGAACCCAACAGATTCGTTGGGTTCCGCTTCGCTCCACCCAACCTACAAGATGCAGGGCGAAGGTATTGTCTAAAAAACCGGGTTTCTTAAATCCCAATCAGCCCAGAAAGCCAGAATATACCATATTTTAGTTATTATCTTTGTTTTCTTTATATTTTCTTTAGAAATAGCCGATTGAGGATGTCCAAACTAAGCCGTGGGGGTAAAAATTCCTAAACTTTCTAATATATCTTTTCAAAAATTTGACTTTTTGTATTCAAGGCTACAAACAGGCTAACAAGTCGGTTGTAAGATGCCAGCTTACAACTGCCAGAGTTTAATTAAACAGTAAAAAAATACCAAAATGACAGCGGAATTTAATCGACGAAAATTTCTCATTTATAGTTCTGCCGCCCTGGCAAGCACTGTACTATTAAAAGGATGCGGGGGAACTCCATCAGAAGAAACGGGCTCCACCGATGTTACTGATGAAAATTCCATTAAAGTTGGCATCCTTCATTCCCTTAGCGGGACGATGGCCATCAGCGAACAAAGCGTCGTGGATGCCGAACTTTTAGCAATAGAAGAAATCAATCAAGCTGGAGGAGTTTTAGGCAAGCAAATTAAACCTATCGTAGAAGATGGTGCCTCCACTTGGCCTACTTTTGCCGAAAAAGCTACTAAATTAATCGACCAAGATAAAGTGGCGACTGTTTTTGGTTGCTGGACTTCTGCCAGTCGCAAAGCAGTTTTGCCAGTGTTCGAGTCAAAAAATCATATTCTTTGGTATCCCGTACAATACGAAGGTCAAGAGTGTTCTAAAAACATCTTTTACACTGGCGCGGCACCAAACCAACAAATAGAACCTGCAGTTCAATGGTTGTTTGAAAATAAGGGTCAAGAGTTCTTTTTAGTAGGTTCCGACTATGTTTTTCCTCGTACTGCTAATAACATAATTAAAGCGCAATTAGAAGCAATTGGCGGTCAAACGGTGGGAGAAGATTATATCCCCTTGGGCGGTACCGAAGTGACGCCAATTATTACGAAAATCAGAGCTGCTTTGCCTAATGGCGGGGTGATTTTTAATTCTTTAAATGGCGATAGTAACGTTGCCTTTTTCAAACAGCTTCAAGGGGCCGGTTTGACGCCTGAAAGGTATCCAGTAATGTCCGTCAGTATTGCCGAGGAAGAAGTCAAGGCCATCGGCGTTGAATATTTGCAAGGTCATTATGCCGCTTGGAATTATTTTATGACCGTAGATACTCCAGCTAATAAAAAGTTTGTGGAAGCTTTTAAGGCAAAATACGGTGCAGACCGGGTGACAAACGACCCGATGGAAGCGGCATATATTATGGTGTATTTGTGGAAACAAGCTGTGGAAAAAGCGGGGGATGCTTACGATTTAGAAAAGGTCCGCCAGGCAGCGATCGGGCAAACTTTCGACGCGCCAGAAGGAATGGTAACGATGGATAAAAACCATCATTTAGCCAAATTTGTGCGCATCGGTCAGGTGAGGAATGACGGTTTATTTGAAATTGTTTCGGAGACTTCTTCGGCAGTAGAACCGGTGCCTTGGAATCAATATGTAGCTGAAACTAAGGGTTATGCCTGCGACTGGTCGGATCCTAACAAAGGTGGTAAATATAAGATGTAATTTGTTCTTGTTCGTAGTAATCGCTTTAGCGATTTAAAAAGATAAATCGCTAAAGCGATTACTACGAACAATTCCCCAAAAAGAAAAATGCTTCAATTATTAGATGGTTTGTTTAATGGGATTAGTATTGGTTCGGTTTTGTTGCTTTCTGCTTTGGGATTGGCGATTATTTTCGGGCTGATGGGAGTTATTAATATGGCTCACGGCGAAATTATGATGCTGGGAGCATATACGACTTTTGTGGTGCAAAATTGCTTTAAGTTTTTGTTTGGAGATTTTGGGCAGGAAATTTATATTTTATTTGCCCTCCCAGTCGCTTTTTTAGTAACGGCTTTAATTGGCATAATGCTGGAAAGGGGAGTTATTAGATATCTCTACGGGCGACCTTTGGAAACTTTATTAGCCACTTGGGGCGTTAGCCTTATTTTACAACAATTCGTGCGCAGCGTTAGTTGGGTTTTAGTAATAGGTATTGCCCTATTTTGTCTGCTGTTTTTTGGGGGTATGTGGTTTGTCGGTCGTCGCCCGGATTTTCAGAGGATTAAAAAATGGGTTTTAGCTGTTATTTTACCTCTGTCTGGGGGGATAGCGATCGCCACTTCTGCAATTATCGGGCAAGTTTTTAAATTAGCCGTAACTAAACCCTGGTTTGGTGCCCAAAATGTTGACGTTACTGCCCCCAGTTGGTTGCGGAGCGGTTTGCCCTTAGCTGATAATTTTCAACTGCCCTATACCCGGATTTTTATTATTGCTTTAACGGCGATTTGTTTGTTGGGAATTTACTTCTTTTTACAGCGTTCTATTTGGGGTTTGCGCATTAGGGCAGTTACCCAAAATCGCAGCATGAGTTCTTGTTTGGGCATTCCCACCAAGACAGTAGATGCCCTAACTTTTGCCGTGGGTTCGGGGTTAGCGGGAGTTGCCGGATGTGCCATTAGTTTGTTAGGGGCAGTAGGTCCGAATACGGGGCAAAATTACATCGTCGATACTTTTATGGTGGTAGTAGTTGGTGGCGTCGGTAAAATCATCGGTAGCGTGGTGGCGGCCATGGCAATTGGTACTGCTAATTATTTAATCGGTTCGGGGACTTTGGCATTAATTTTAACTCCGGTTAAACCTTTGGCAGATTTCTTTATTTTCTTCTCCACTAGCAGCATGGCAAAGGTGATGGTTTTTGCTCTGATTATTGCCTTTTTGCAAGTAAAACCTGGGGGCATTTTTCCTGATAAAGGACGTTCTGTGGATAATTAAAAAGGCAAGAGGCAAGAGGCAAAAGGCAAAAGGCAAGAAATCTAATGAATAATTAAATAGCTAAAGGTGGAGAAGGTTATGGATTTTAAAAAACAGTTAAAAAAGGGCGTTAGCTTTTTTAATCGCCTTTTTAACAGCAACAAACTAAAAAACAACAAATTCTTAATAGAATTAGCGGTTGTTGTTGGCATTGCCTTATTTTTGATAATAATCATGCCCCTCTTATTATCGGATTTTCGTCAGAATTTACTGGGGCGATTTTTAGCCTTAGCAATAGTAGCTCTGGGTATCGATTTAATCTGGGGTTATACGGGAATGTTAAGTCTGGGACATGGGGTATTTTTTGCTTTGGGCGGTTACGCGATCGCCATGTATTTAAAACTGCAAATTCCCGGCGATAATGGCTCTCAATTACCAGATTTTATGCCCCTTTATGGAGTAAAAGAATTGCCCTGGTTTTGGCAGCCATTTAATTCTTTTCCCTTTACCGTCATAGCAATAGTAACAATTCCCGCCATTGTTGCCGGACTTTTAGGCTATTTAATCTTCCGCAACCGCATCAAGGGCGTGTATTTTTCCATCATCACCCAAGCAACAACTATTGTCTTTTTTAACTTCTTTAACGGGCAGCAAAAATTAATTAACGGCACTAACGGTTTAACTAACTTTCAAACTATCTTCGGCGCGAATTTTAACGACCCTAAAACTCAATGGATTTTTTACAGTCTAACCGTCTTATTTCTTGCTGCCAGTTACGCCCTGTGTCGGTGGTTAACCAGCGGGCGTTTTGGTCGGTTATTAATAGGAATTCGCGACGATGAAAGTCGGGTCAGATTTTCCGGTTACAACCCTACCGAATATAAAGTTTTAGTCTTTGCAGTTTCCGGCGGTTTGGCAGGAATAGCGGGGGCAATGTACGCCCTCCAAACAGGTATTATTTCCCCAAAAGCAATGGATATTGCCTTCTCTATCGAGATGGTAATTTGGGTGGCGGTGGGGGGACGCGCTACTTTAGTCGGGGCGGTTTTAGGGGCACTTGTTGTTAATTATGCTAAGAGTATTTTGAGCGAACAATTCCCCCAAGTTTGGTTATTTTTCCAGGGCGCTTTATTTTTAATTGTGGTTATGGTTTTGCCTAATGGAATTGTCGGTTGGTTGCGCGATGATGGTTGGGATAAATTGATGCGATTATTAGGTAGAGGTAAATATGCTACTACTTATCCCAGTTTGGAAGAAAACCCAGAAGTTTTAGAGGAACGAGAACAATTTGAAAACAATTAATAATTGGTTTGTTGGCAGCGGATTTTGAAGCGGATGTAGCGGATGAGTTATTGGTGGGACAATTAGCAATTAGCCATTAGCAATTAGCCATTAGCAATTAGCAATTAGCAATTCCCTATTATGAAAATATTAGAAATAGAAAACCTAACAGTTAGCTTCGACGGATTTAAAGCGCTTAATAACCTCAACTTCAGCATGGAAGTGGGGGAATTGCGAGTAGTTATCGGCCCCAACGGCGCGGGGAAAACTACTTTTCAGGATGCGATTACTGGTAAGGTAAAACCGACGGAAGGACGGGTTTTATTTAAAGGTCGAAATTTGCAGAAATTTTCCGAATATCAAATCGTTCGACAGGGTATCGGTCGCAAATTTCAAACGCCGCGAGTTTACCTCAATTTGACGGTTAAAGAAAATTTAGAGCTTTCTTGCAACCATAATAAAAATGTTTTTTCTACTCTTTTTAAATCTGCCAAGTCTGGAGAAAAACGAACGGTGGTTAATTTGTTAGAAACCGTAGGTTTAAGTCCTAAGGCAGATTTTAAAGCGGGTTTGCTTTCCCACGGGGAAAAACAATGGTTAGAAATAGGTATGTTAGTCGCCCAATCTCCCGATTTATTATTAGTTGACGAACCGGTGGCGGGTTTGACTGATGAAGAGACGGCATTAACGGGGGAGTTATTAATTTCTTTGGCGGAAAGTCATTCTATTTTAGTGGTAGAACACGATATGGATTTTGTCCGCCAAATTGCCCGAACTGTGACGGTTTTACATCAGGGTACCGTGTTGTGCGAAGGAACTATGGATGAAGTACAAAATAACCCAAGGGTTATTGAAGTTTATCTAGGAGAAGATTCCTCGGTTAAAAATTAAAAGCCAGTTCGTCGCAATCGCGTTAGCGATTGTTCGTCGCAATCGCGTTAGCGATTGTTCGTCGCAATCGCGTTAGCGATTGTTCGTCGCAATCGCTTTAGCGATTGTTCGTCGCAATCGCGTTAGCGATGGTTCGTAGTAATCGCTTTAGCGATTGTTCGTCGCAATCGCGTTAGCGATTTAAACAACTAACAACTAACACGTTAACAATTAACAAAAATGGGAAATAATGAATCCAACCAATTCCTGCCAATGTTACAGGTTTCTGGTTTAAACGTTTACTATGGAGAAAGCCATATTTTGCGTAACGTTGACTTGAGCGTTTTTCCGGGAAAAATGGTTTGTTTAATCGGGCGTAACGGTGTCGGTAAAACTACCATGTTAAAAACAGTTATGGGGTTGTTAAAACCTCGCAGCGGTCAGATTTATTTTGATGGCAAAACCATCGCCCATTTGTCTTCCGATAAACGCGCCCGCTTGGGTATTGGATACGTTCCCCAGGGTCGGGAAATTATACCTCGTTTGACGGTGAAGGAAAATTTATTATTAGGTTTAGAAGCGCGACGGGAACGAATTAAAAATCGAGAAGTTCCCGAGGATATTGTCGAGTTATTTCCGGTTTTGAAATCGATGTACGATCGCCGTGGGGGAGATTTAAGCGGCGGGCAACAACAGCAGTTAGCGATCGCCCGCGCTTTGATGGGGCGACCGAGGTTATTAGTATTAGACGAGCCCACCGAGGGCATTCAACCTTCGATTATTTTGGAAATTGAGGCTGCAGTCCGTCGCATTGTGGAGACCACTGGCATTTCGGTGTTGTTGGTGGAACAGCACTTACATTTCGTGCGCCAGGCCGATTGGTATTATGCGATGCAGAAGGGCTCTATGGTAGCTTCCGGCCCCACTCGCGAGTTGAGTAACGAGGTTATACAGCGGTTTTTGGCGGTTTGATGAGTGTAGGGTGAAGTAAGAGAGTCGGTTTTTCCGTATCCCAGAAACCCGGTTTTTTGAAAAAACCGGGTTTCTCGACTTGTTCTCTAGACCTCAATTGCGATATAATCGAGAATGAAGTTAGGCAATAGAGATAAATATGACCGCCGCCATTGATATCGGAACCTTAATTGTTTCTACTCCCGGAATTTGTGGAGGTCGCCCGCGAGTTGCGGGAAGAAGAATTTCCGTTCAGCAAATTGCCGTGTTGTACCGAGAGGGTTTAAACCCAGAAGAAATTGCCCGACAATACGAATTTTTAACTTTAGCTCAAGTTTATGCTGCTTTGACTTATTATCATGCCAACACCGAAGAAATAGAAACATATTTAAGGCAGGAAAAAGCAGAATACGATCGCTTGGAAGCAGAATACATCGCGAGGAATTTTTAATGAGTAAAATTCGCGATCGCTTATTTATCAAACTACTATTTTCGTTAGAGGTATTTCCATGATAAAAGATGAATTAATCGTCAAATCTCCAGAAATTATGTCCGGTATTCCAGTATTTAAAGGCACTCGCGTACCGATTAAAAATCTCACCGACTACCTCGAAGCAGGAGACAGTTTGGATGAGTTTCTCGATGATTTTCCTTCAATCAGTCGAGAACAGGCGATCGCTGCGAGTGCATTTAGCTTTTCAATCTTTAATCGACTATGATATAATCAAAAATGAAGTTAGCCAATGGAGATAAATATGACCGCTGCCATTGATATCGGAACCTTAATTGTTTCTACTCCCGGAATTTGTGGAGGTCGCCCGCGAATTGCGCGGACGAGAGTTTCGGTTCAAAACATTGCTATAGATTATCGCTCTGGAATGACTCCCGAAGAAATAGCAGACTCAAGATTTAACTTAAACTTAGCTGAAGTTTATGCTGCTTTGGCTTACTATCATGCTAATAAAAAAGAGATTGAAGCAGATATAAACGCATATTACAAAGAATGTGAATTTTTGGAAGCTGAGTGGGAGGCGGGTAAACTATAATGAGTAAAATTCGTTTGTACATTGATGAAGACGCGATCGCTCGCAATCTAGTAGAAGCTTTTGAAAATGCCAATATAGATGTACTCACCACTGCTGATGTTAATAAACTCAGTTTCACAGATGAGGAACAGTTAATTTGGGCAACAGAACAAAGCCGGGTTATTTACAGTTTTAATGTGGGAGATTTTTGTCGGCTACACCGAAGCTTTATCGAAGGGCAAAAAAGTCATGCTGGAATTATTCTCGTGCAGCAACAGCGTTACTCAATAGGAGAACAACTCCGGGGAATCTTGAGGTTAATTAACGCTAAGTCTGCGGAGGAAATGATAAATCAATTGGTGTTTCTGGGGACTTACATTAGGGCTGAGTAAAAGTGTCAAAAGAAGATGATTTGTCAGTTCCAAAATAGAGCGATCGCCTCCCGAAACACCTTGATTTCACTTCTCAATCGAAAACCAAAAAATACCGCCAATGACTAAAACAAAATCAACCAAAAAATCCATACCCAGAATAGAATATCTCGGTGTCAAAAATTATCGATCGCTCAAAGACATAGAACTAAAAAACATTACGCCCCTAACCGTATTTCTCGGCCCCAACGGCAGCGGCAAATCGACTATTTTTGATGTCTTTGCTTTCCTCTCGGAATGTTTTTCTTTAGACCTGCGAAAAGCTTGGGACAAACGGGGAAGATTTCGAGAATTGCGCAGTCGAGAAGCAGAAGGACCAATTGTTATCGAACTCAAATATCGAGAAAAAATTCGGCAGCCAATTATTACTTATCATCTCGCTATTGACGAAAATTCTAAAGGCCCTTTCGTCGCCGAAGAATGGTTGCAGTGGAGAGAAGAAGAAACAAATAAAACCTTTCGATTTCTTGACTTCAAAGAAGGTAGCGGGCGAGTCGTTACAGGAGAGATGCCAGAGGAAAAAAACGAGGAAATTTACGAACAATTGACCTCTCCAGAAATGTTAGCAGTTAATACCTTGGGTCAGTTTGCAAAACACCCTCGGGTTAGCGCCTTGCGTCAATTTATTACTGGTTGGTATTTATCCTACCTCAGCGCCGATAATACTAGAGGCATTCCCGAAGCGGGGCCGCAAGAAAGATTATCTGCCACTGGCGACAATTTGCCTAATGTAATTCAATACCTCAAAGAACAACATTCAGACAGATTAGAAAATATTCTCCAAACCCTATCTCGAAGGGTGCCTAGATTGGAAAAAGTCGAAGCAGAAATGATGCGAGACGGTCGATTATTATTGCAGATTAAAGACGCTCCTTTTGCCGAACCAATTATGGCTAAATTTGCCTCCGATGGTACTCTAAAAATGTTGGCATATTTAACAGTTCTTTACGACCCAGAACCGCCCAAACTCGTCGGCATTGAAGAACCAGAAAATCATTTACATCCCCGCTTGTTGCCAGAGTTAACCGAAGAATGTCGCAACGCTTCTGCTAATACTCAATTAATGGTATCGACTCATTCTCCTTTCTTTGTTAACGGTCTCAAACCAGAAGAATTATGGGTACTTTATCGCGACGAAAATGGTTACACTCAAGCCAAACGAACTGCGGATATGCGAGGAGTTCCAGAATTTATGGAAGAGGGGGCGTTATTGGGGGAACTTTGGATGGAAGATTACTTTGATGTGGGCAATCCTTTGATTAATTCTGGGGGTTCTAAAATGACTTTTTCGAGATGTGGGAAATGAGTAATTTTATTGTTGTAAAATAGAGCGATCGCCACCCCAAAGATTGCAGATAATAAAGAAAATATTAAGCTTGTTAAATAAGAGACCTGGAAAGAGTAAAATAGAATTGCTGCTTAGAAAGTAAATAAATTTAAAAGAGGGTAAGTCAAGCAATGAGACAAGTAGTAATTTACCAAGACGAAGAGGGATATTGGATATCGGAATGTCCGAGTTTGCCCGGTTGTCTTAGTCAAGGAAACACTAAAGAAGAAACTATTGCTAATATTAAGGAGGCGATCGCTGGATATATTGCTGCTTTAGAAGAAGATGGTTTGCCAGTTCCCGAAGAAAACTTTGAAACTTTATTGGTGGTTGTGTGAGTAAGTTACCTCAAATTTCAGGTCGCGAGTGTCTTAAAGCTTTGGAAAAGATTGGTTTCTATCTCAAGCGACAGCAAGGAAGTCACATGATTGTCCGTAGAGACGAACCTTTTACACAGGTAGTTGTGCCAGACCACAGACAAGTAGCACCAGGAACCTTGCGTGCAATTATTAAAAACGCTGACCTCAGCGTTGAAGAGTTTTTACTCTTACTCTGAGGCTGTCTAAATAATTACAAAAAATTCAGCGATCGCTATTCTTTGTAGTAATAAAAATAGAAATTACTGGGGAATAGCGGTCCTGGATTTTAGCAGCTTCTATTGCTAGCAAATTGACCTTTCGGGAGGTGGGAAATAAGTGATTTTATTGGTGTAAATAAGTATTATTCGCCAAAATGTTTCGAGGTTCTCTTTAAATATTCAATCTGTTGCTCAACATCAGAGCGAACCTCTGGACTCGTTATCGGTTCTAAATACTCTGCAATCTCTTGAAGCTTGCAGTATTTTGCATAAAAAAGAGCGGGATCTCCGTATTTATCCCATAGATTTGCATCTGCTCCTAATTCTACTAATAGTTTGACAAGATCGAAATTTCCAATTATCACTGCGGCGATAAGAGGCGTACAGTCTTCTTCAACTCGTACATTAACGTCAACACCAGCCTCAATTACTTCGCGAATCTTTTTAGGAGCTGGATTTTCTTCAATAGCATCAAATAGCTCATCTATCAACCTACTATAATTTTTGTTCGTCATTAGCGCTTGTCCTTCAATGTTATGGTCGATTAAAAAAATCATAATTTCGACTCCAACTTAGCCTTTTCCTTCTTAAGTTTCGCCCAAGCTGCTTCATAACCCGGTTTCGGTGGCATCGCCGCAATTTTAGCCAACTTTTCCCGATTCCTTTCTTCCCAATATTGCCGAATTTCCTCCGCCTCTCTCAATACAATTTGATATTCCGCCTCCACCTCGGCGCGATTTGCTTCAATATAAGACATCGCTGCCTCGAATTGTTCGTCCGTCACCAGGAATTTGTGACGAATTAACTTCGGTGGATAACCTGCGTGGATATAATCCATCAACTGATAAAGCGTAATCCGCGTACCCGCGATCGCCAAACCCCGTTCCGTCCGAATAATACCGTTAGCTCCAGTCATGCCATCTCCTATAATTTAACAAAACGAACGGGCAAGATGCCCGTTCTACAGTTTAACAAAACGAACAGGCAAGATGCCCGTTCTACGGTTTAACCTCTCGGTATCCCAGAAACCCGGTTTTTTCAAAAAACCGGGTTTCTAGATCTGTTCTCTACAAATTAACCCCTATACCTTCTCAACCATCGCCGGTTCCTCCATCGCCCCATCCTTAACGGCCCCATTACCGTTACCGTTAGCGCTAACCGACACCGCCAAATCACCGCGATAAGCATCAATTAACAACTGCTTCAAATCCTTAATCAAAGGATAGCGGGGGTTGGAACCCGTACACTGGTCGTCGAACGCCTGTTCCGCCACATCCTCAACCTTCGCCATAAATTCCGGTTCGCTTACAGTAGTGGCATCCTTAATCGCGCTCGGAATGCCCACTTGCCCCTTGAGCTCCTCAATGGCAGCAATCAAGCGATCGACCTTCTCCTGCTCGTTATCGCCCCCCAAATGCAAATAATCGGCAATACGAGCGTAACGCCATTTCGCGTTAGGATACTTATACTGAGAAAAAGTCGCTTGCTTAAACGGCGCGTCCGTCGCGTTATAGCGGATGACGTGAGAAATCATCAAAGCATTTGCCAAACCGTGGGGAATGTGGAAAGTCGCTCCCAGTTGGTGGGCGATGGAGTGACAAATCCCCAAGAAACTGTTGGCAAACGCCATCCCCGCCATCGTCGCCGCATAGTGCATCTTCTCCCGCGCCTTGGGATCCTTCGCGCCGTTATTATACGCAGAAGGCAGGTATTTAAAAATCAACCGAATCGCCTCCAAAGCCATACCGTTCGTATATTCCGATGCCAATACCGACACGTAAGCTTCTAAAGCGTGAGTTAAAGCATCGATACCGCCGAAAGCAGTCAGACTCTTCGGCATATCGAGAACCAACTGCGGATCCACAATCGCCATCGTCGGAGTCAAAGCATAATCCGCCAGTGGATACTTAATATTATTGCGACGGTCAGTCACCACCGCAAACGGCGTCACCTCCGAACCCGTACCCGAAGTAGTCGGAATCGCTACCATAATCGCCTTATGGCCCAAGGGCGGCAATTCGTACACCCGCTTGCGGATATCCATAAACCGCATGGCCAAACCTTCAAACTCGATCTCTGGATGCTCGTACATCAACCACATAATCTTCGCCGCGTCCATCGGCGAACCGCCGCCAATCGCAATAATCGCATCGGGCTTAAATTTGTTCATCATCTCCAAACCGCGATTGACCGTATCCAGAGACGGATCCGGTTCCACGTCGTAGAAAATATCGTACTTAACCCCGACTTCAGCGAGAACCTCTTCAAGGGCCGCAGTCATGCCTAATTCGTAAATCGGTTTGTCGGTGACGATAAACGCCCGCTCTTTACCCGCCAACTCCCGCATCGCTACTGGCAGGGAACCGTATTTAAAATAGACTTTCGGCGGTATCCGGAACCACAACATATTCTCCCGACGTTCGGCCACGGTTTTAATATTCAACAAGTGGTGAGGTTCCACGTTTTCGCTGATAGAGTTGCCGCCCCAAGTACCGCAACCGAGAGTTAGAGAAGGATCCAGACGGAAGTTATAGATATCCCCGATCGCCCCTTGGGAAGAAGGAGTATTAATCAACACCCGCGCCGTTTCCACCGTATTTTCAAAACGCTTGATATGTTCCGCGTTGGCGGGGGAAGTATAAAGCGCCGCCGTGTGACCGCGACCGCCAAATTGTACTAAAGCTTCCGCTTTTTGCACCGCATCCTCGAAGTCTTTGCCGCGATACATTGCCAGAATGGGAGAGAGTTTTTCGTAGGCGAAGGGCTCGTCGGCGGCGATCGCCTCCACTTCCCCAATAATTACCCTGGTATCGTCGGGTATAGAAAAACCCGCTTCTTCGGCTATTTTTTTGACCGGTTGACCGACGATATTCGCGTTCAAGTGCCCGTCTACCAGAATGTAGCGGCGCATTTTGTCTAATTCTTCCTCGTTGAGGAAATAGGCACCGCGATCGATAAACTCTTGTTTAACCGTATCGTAAACCTCATCAACCACCACCACCGACTGTTCGCTGGCACAAATCATGCCATTATCGAAAGTTTTGCTCAGAATAATCGAAGACACCGCCATTTTAATATGAGCCGTTTCGTCAATTAAAGCCGGCGTATTCCCCGCGCCCACTCCCAAAGAAGGATTCCCTGAGGAATAGGCCGCCCTCACCATGCCCGGGCCCCCGGTAGCGAGGATTAATTTGATGCTCGGGTGTTGCATTAGCTGTTGGGAAAGCGCCACCGTCGGTTCGTCGATCCAACCGATGAGGTTGGCCGGTGCCCCCGCCGCCACTGCAGCTTCCAGAACCACTCTAGCAGCTTCGCAGGTGCATTTTTTCGCTCTCGGGTGGGGCGAGAAGATAATACCGTTGCGGGTTTTGAGGGTTATTAGGGCTTTAAAAATTGCCGTCGAGGTGGGGTTCGTGGTGGGAACTATACCCGCCAGGAGCCCCACCGGTTCGGCGATTTTTTGGAACCCGAAGGATTTGTCTTCTTCGACGATGCCGCAGGTTTTTTCGTGTTTGTACTTGTTGTAGATGATTTCTGAGGCAAAGTGGTTTTTGATGACTTTATCTTCTACTACTCCCATGCCGGTTTCGGTCGCTGCCATTTTGGCGAGGGGTATTCTGGCGGTGTTGGCGGCGAGAGCTGCTTTTTTAAAAATGTAATCTACTTGCTCTTGGCTGTAGGTGGCGTATTGTTTTTGCGCTTCTTTTACTTTTTGGATTAGTTGTTCTAGTTGTTCTTGGTTAGTAACAGTCATTATTTTCTCCAAGTTTTACTGCGGTGCGCGACGCGCACCTTACCCATTATAGTATTTTTGCCTAGTAGTTGGTTGTATTTTGAATTACATTAATAATCTTTTAAGATTTAAGATTTTTTTAATAAATGGGAAATTAGCAATTAACAATTACCCATTCCCCATTTCCCATTACCTATTACCTATTACCCATTACCCATTCCCCACCGCTAAAGTTTGAACTGCTAATTGTTGGGGTTCGGAGGATGATGGTTCTAAATATTTTTTGACAGCCGCCAATACTTTTTCGGCATTAACGGGTTTGGAGAGAAAATCTGAGGAACCTACTATTTTAGCGCGGACGCGATCGACGATGCCATCGTTGCCAGTCAAAATAATTACCGGGGTTTCTTTTAACCAAGAAACCCGCCGAATTTGAGTGCAAATTTCGTAACCGTTAGCGATGGGCATGATTAAATCTAAAAAGATTAAATCCGGTTTGGTTTCTATTAGAGTAGGCAGGGCTTTTATGGAATCTTGAATGCCGATAAACTTATAACCGGCTTCCTCCAGAATCTTTTGCATTTGCTTGCAAATTTGGAGGCTATCATCTACGCAAACTATGGTAGCTTTTATCGGAGAATTTACGGCTTTTTCTTGAGGAATGCTCCTAGTAGTTTTTGAACTAGATATAGGAGGAACACCTCTGGCTGCATCTGGTTGTTTCCTATCTGGAAGCCACTTAAGCTCCATGATTCTTTTACGAGCGTAAGGAATCAAGCATAAAGTCAATTTGCGCAAGTCTTGTTTGATTAAAAGCGCCAAATCTCGAAAAGTTTTTTGACCGTCGATCGCCTTTACTAAAGTTTGATAAACTTTCGGAGAAGTTACCTTTTTTAAATCCTCTAATTTTTTTAAAATTGGTACTAAATTAGGAGAATAAGCGGCCAAACCCGATTTTTGCCAGTCAGACCATAAAAGCTCCACTAAGGGCAATACCTGTTCCGCTCTAACTAAAGCAGACATCAAAGTTAAAGAAGTATCGATCGCCCCATTAGCATCGTAGGTGTAAGTTAAATCTTCTGTTTGTTCCACTTGGAAAATATCGAAGATTACTTCCCTGAGAGTTTCTAAAACCATATCCGATTTTTGTTGGGGAGTTAGTTTTTTACGAATTGACAAAACTGCCATTACTTGATAGTTGTAACAGGCAACAAAATCCTCTTCTCTGAGCTTGATACCCGTCAGGGAAACCCCAGGACAAAACTGATGCCAAAGTCGGTAATAGCGACGGTTAGAATGGATGCCCCCCGTGGCCCAAACCAAACGCCCCAAGCAAAAAAAGAAACTCCATTTTTGAGCTTTTCCCCCTACATCGAGTTTCCCGGTAAATTGTGTTTTGCTAGCGTTTAACAGGTTATCTGCTAAAGTTTTTGGGGCGATTTTATGATCTCGAACGCTTGTCATGGCTTTTACCTCCTCCGTAATTAACAATTAATAATTAACAATTAATAATTATGACTTTATTAATTATTAATTAACCCAAACTTTTCTTAAGCAACTAAAGCTGCTTTTTTTTGAGTTGTTTCTTGCAATAATTGACCCGCTCTTTCGCTGTTTAGCGGTTTGGCAAAAAAATATCCTTGAGCAAATTCGCAGCCCCAACTTTGCAAAATTTTTAGCTGTTCTAAAGTTTCTACTCCTTCCGCTGTTACCTCCATCCCTAAATTATGAGCCAGGGCGACAACTGTTCTGACTATTTGGGATTTTTTACCTTCCAATGAGAGCTTGGTGATAAAAGAGCGATCTATTTTTAAAACGTCTAAAGGAAACTTATCCAAACAACTCAAACAAGAATAGCCGGTACCGAAATCGTCTATGGACAATTTAATATTTCTTTTTTTAAACTCCCAGAGAATTTCCGTTGTTAATTCGGGGCTTTCCATGATGGTGCTTTCGGTAATTTCTAAATTGATGTTGCGGCTATCGACGTTAGTTTCTTCGATAACTTTGTCGATTTTTTCTACTAAGTCTTGGCAAGCAAACTGGCGGGCAGAAAGGTTAATACTAACCCCGAGTTCCCTAAGTTCTGGGAATTGTTTTTGCCAGGTAACTAACTGCAGACAAGCTTCTCGCAATACCCATTCTCCCAGAGGAATAATTAAACCCGTTTCTTCGGCGATGGGGATAAAATCCTTGGGAGAAATTAAGCCTAATGTGGGATGTTGCCAGCGCAAAAGAGCTTCAAATCCTTTAATTTTACCTCCATTCGTGGCAACAATTGGTTGGTAATAAAGCTCAAAAGTCGAAGTAAGGCGATCGCCCCCGAGAACGAGATTGCCTTTACTATTTTCCAGGCCAATAACTGCTTGGCGCAAGTCGTGTTCTAATTTGAGTTGCGTTACTAATTCTTTATGAGTCGCGGCATCAAAAATTTCGTAGCTGGAACTACCGCGATGCTTGGCCGAAGACATAACAATTTCGGCATCCCGCAAGATTTCTTCTGGTTGGGTGTAACCCCTGTAACTGATGGCAATGCCAATGCTCATGCTGGCAAATATTTCTTTTTTATTTAAGAGAAAAGGACGGGTTAATTCCTGTTTGATTCTCTCCGCTACTTTCTTGACATTTTTAAGCTCGTTAGTATTGTCGAGAAAAATAGCAAATTCATCGCCACCGAGACGGGCGACTAAATCCTTATCGCGCACTAAGTTGTTCAGTCGGCTAGCAATTGAAACTAATAGCTCGTCGCCACAGAGGCTTCCCAGGCTATCGTTGACGATTTTGAAGCGATCTACATCCAGAAATAAAACCGCAAAAAAATAATTTGGGTTATCTCGACTGCGGGCGATCGCCTTTTTTAGTACCTCTATAAATAAGTTGCGGTTTGCCACCAGGGTCAGTCGATCGTAGCAGGTGCTATAACATAATTGCTTGTCCGATCTTTTTCCTTGGCAAATTTCGTGGCAAACCCAGTCGCGATCGCTTGCGGTACTTACCGTTGTTTGGCTGTTTAATACTGCCAGTTTTGTCTCCGCTTGCCAGCGAGCGATCGCGCTGGCGATATTACTGGCCGCAGTTTTCAAAATTAAACGCTCCACCACCGACCATTGGCCATCGCTCCTAGTATTTTCAAATCCCAGGAACCCCCAGAGGCCATCGTCTATTATCAGGGGCAGCACTAGGATCGAATGGGTGTTCTTTGTCGAGAAGATTTCTGCTTCCGCAGGGGCCAAATCCTCCACCCTAGCGCTAATGGCCTGACCTTGACAAAGAAGTTCGTACCGCGAAGCATCGACGGAGAAGGGGATATTTTGAAATTGGGAGCTGTCTGTTTGCGGCCATACTTTCCCCTCCGTCCACTCCCAACGCAGACTCACGAGAAGTTGTCCCCCCAGGGACTCCTTGTAGCTTTCACAGATATAGACTCGGGCCGCCCCTAGTGCATCCCCTAAAGTAGCCAAGGCAAAATTAATACCGACACGGCGATCGCCCGCGTTCAACAGTCGATCTGTGGCCTTGGCCATGCTTTCTAAGAGGAAATGTTCTGAAATTACGGTTGTCTGCATCGCTATCATCCTGGCTTTTTTCCCTTCGGTTGTCCCTCTCACCAGTCGAGACCCGCCCGCTCTAGTTAGGGATTGGAAAAATTTGCTTCCGAAATTTTGGAATCTTTTTTTATGATTTTTTAAGTTTAGTTTGCCAATGTGAAGATAGCGTGCAGATTTGGTGAAGGAAGTTTAAGTTTTATAGAGTTTAGTTAAGCAATGTTAAATTCTCAACATCTCGCCTTCCCTGGTTAGGGATCGCCTCTTAATCGGTACAAATACTCTAAAATTGCTAATGGCTCATAACTAACAATGAGCAATTGACCCAAATGCTAGACCGATGTTTTGGGCAAATTATTATTCAGTATTTCCTCGACGCAGCTTAAAATTTCCTCAACCTTAAAGGGCTTAGTAATATAGCCAACTCCCCCCACATCATAAGCTTTTTCTTTATACCAATCCGTGTTCAAAGCGCTAATAAAAATCACTGGGACTTCGCGAGTTTGAGCGTTGCTTTTTAACTGCTGACAGACTTGATAGCCATCCATATCTGGCATCATAATGTCTAGCAAAATTAAATCTGGGAGAGCAGTTTGAGCTGCTCTTAATGCCGTTTCGCCGTTTAAAGCCTTGCGAACTTCATACCCAGCTCTAGTCAGTATAGAGGATAAAAGACGAAGGTTAATGGGAGTATCATCAACAATGAGAATGTCTGCCACTGGCTTTTGAGGTTGCTCGCTATTCATCTGTATCACCTCTTAAATTTGACTTTTCAATAATACTTGAATGGTAGGAAGATTTACCATAGCTGCTTAATAGGAAATTGCTAATTGCTAATTGCTAATTGCTAATTGCGGTCCCATTAGTGAAGGGTCTCGCCCCTTGAGGAAAAGCCCTATTAATCTAAAACCTGGAGTATCTGGAAGTTTAATTGACTATTATGCAGAATTTGTGCAGAAGGGCTAGCTTTACCAGAATTTTACTTTATTGCCAATTATCAATTGCTTGCAACTCTCAAAGAGAGCTGGGGTTCCACTCCAAAGCATCGGCGATCGCACTGGCCAAGGAGAGGGGGTCAAAGGGTTTCTCAATAGTGGCCCGCGCCATGCCGCCATACTGCTTCAAGTCCTGAGCTTGGACTTTGGCCGTCAGCAAAAATACGGGAATACTCCGAGTGGCCGGATGAACTTGGAGTCGGGCCAAAGTTTCCCGGCCGTCTAGATCGGGCATCATCAGATCTAAGAGAATGGCATCTGGTTGTTGGGACTGGGCTAAATTTACTCCTTCTTGCCCGGAACTGGCAGTTAATACTTGCCACCCGGCCATCATTTCCAAGGTCATTTTTGTCACTTCTCGGATGCGGTATTCGTCGTCTATTATCAAAATGGTTTTCATGGGAATGGGGAATCGGGGAATGGGGAATTGGGGAATGGGGAATGGGGAATTGGGGAATGGGGAATTGGGGAATGGGGAATGGGGAATTGGGGAATGGGGAATCGCTAAAGCGATTACTACAAACTATCTGTTAGCAATACATAAAAACTGCTGCCTGCACCGGGGGTACTTTCGACCCAGATGCGGCCCTTTAGCTGTTGGACGATCGTGCGACAGATGGGCAAACCCAAACCGGTGCCGGAGCGATCGCGAGAGTCGGAAGCGTCTGCTTGTCCGAAGGGTTGAAAAATAGTTTCTAACTTGTCTGCTGGAATGCCGCGACCGCAATCTCGAACAATAAACAATACACCTTCTGGGTGTTGCCGGGCGATCGCCCATACCGTGCTACCCTTCTGGGAAAACTTAATAGCATTATCCAGCAAATTTGTCAATACTTGAATTAAAACATCCCCATCTGCCACCACGGATATTGAAACGGCATTAACCGATAAATTTACTTCGGCTTTTTCTGCTATGGGTTCGACGATTTTCGCGGCTCTTTCTAACAATAAATCTGTCTGGCAAGATTGAAAATTTAGAGTTTTTTTCCCAGATTTAAGATGCTGCAAATCGAGAATATCTTTAACCAAACGCACCAACCTTTCCGTATCTAATAAAGCAAATTCTAACAAGCGCTTGCCCGAGTCCGATAAACCTCCCAATTTACCCGTTGCCAGCAATCCCAAAGAGCCCCGTAAAGAAGTAAGGGGAGTGCGAAGTTCGTGACTGGCGGTCGCTAAAAATTCCTCTTTCATTTGTTCTATTTGTTTGCGTTCGGTAATGTCAACGTAAGCGATCGCCACTCCATAGCCTTCCAGAGGAATTGGGGCCGCCGTAATACTAATCCAAGCAATTTTTCCATCTGCTTTGATAATTCCTGCTTCTTGATTTTTTACTACTATATTTTCTTCTAAAGCTTTGAGGAACGCCCATTCTGTAACTGGCATTTTAGAGCCATCGTTGCGAATAATTTCCCATTTTAAATCCCGTAGATTTCGCGGTTTTTCTTCAGCAATAGACTTGCCTAAAACTTCTGATGATGCTGGATTTGCTTGGAGAATATAGCCGTCTTTATCGGCGATCGCTACCCCGATGGGCAGAATTTCAAATAGGGTTTTATATTTTTCTTCGCTGGTCCTCAATTCTTCTTGAATTAACTTGCGACTGTTAATATCTTCTACCACGGCAATGCCGAAAATAGACTGTTTCAAATTTGGCAATAAAGAAGCAGTAAGGTTGACCCAAACCAGCTCGCCATTTTTACGAATATAGCGCTTTTCCACAGAGTAACTTACAGGGCCAGTTGGCTCGATACAAGCTGCTAATTTCCTTTCGACTTCCAAATCTTGGGGATAAGTAATATCTACATAACTTAGCTGTTTTAATTCCTCCTGGGAAGAGCCGACAATTTCGCAAAACTTTTGATTGACCTTTATCAATTTTTGGGAAGCATCGCAACAAGCAATGCCCACCGCCGCCTGCTCGAAAATAGCTCTAAACATTTCTTCGCTTTGCTTTAGGGCAAGTTCGGCTTGTTTGCGATCGCCGATATCTTGAATTACTCCAATATAATACTGAGGCTGTCCCGTCCGATCGCGCAACAAAGATACCGTAACGTTAGCCCAGATAAGATGACCGTGCTTGTGAAGATAGCGCTTTTCTATAGAAAAAGTAGAAATCTCTTCCGCCAACAGCGATCGCAACCGAACTGTATTGAACGGGCGATCGTCTGGATGAGTTAAATCTACAAACGTCAAATTCTGCAACTCTTCTGTCGTATAACCGAAAATATCGCAAAGCTTCTGGTTGACTCGAACGAACCTACCTTGCAAATCGCAAATATCGATACCTACTGCAGCTTGCTCGAAAACAGTTCTAAACCTCTCCTCGCTCTCCCTCAAAGCAACTTCCACCTGCAGTCTTTCCCGAATTTCCGCTTGTAACTCCGAAGTTCGCTGCTGCACTCTCAACTCCAGTTCTCGATTGAGTTGGGCCAGCTGCCGCTCTGCCCGGTAGCGATCGCTGAGGTCGCGTCCGACGCAGCACGAGTATTCTCGACCCTGAAACTCCAAGTAATTGCCAGATATTTCTATAGGGAAGATACTACCATCTTTGCGCTGGTGAAAGACTTCTACCTGGAAGCTCTTCTGTTTCTTGAGTTCCTGCCAAATAGCTCCCCACCCATCGGCGGATAAATTGGGGTCTATTTTCTGGCCCTCGGCTCCTTGAACGACCCAGACACTAAACTTGCCTGGCCGAGCGACATCCACAACCCCCATCGACAGCAATTCTTGTTTTGAATAACCCAAAGAAGTAGCAGCAGCCTCGTTGACATATAAAAACCTACCCTCAGAATCAACCCAATAGATGGGAACTACAGCCCTATCGACGGCGAACTGAGTAAACTGGAGCTGTCGGTTCAGCTCCCTTAACTCGGAGTTGCTTTTTTTTAAGACTTCGAGTTTTTCGCTCTGCAGTTGAGAGACTTGTTGTTGCAAGACATTAACTGTAGCGTAAAGCTCGATGGAACTTAGGGTTTGTAGCAAACTGCTTTGAGTGACTATTCCCGCCAAAGAGCCATCGCTTCCCCTTACCACCAACCGCCGCACCCGCAGCCGTTCCATTTGTTGTCGGGCTCTATAGAGGCTATCTTCGGGACTGACGCAATATAGCGGGGCGCTCATTACTTTGCTCGCGGGCAGCTCTGCCAGATTTAATCCCAGGAGTTGATATTGAACGATGTCCCGTTCGGTGACTATACCTACTGGAACTAGAGAGTCGGTGGAGAAACCCGGTTTCTCCTCCTCTCCCAAGAAACCCGGTTTCTGAGATTCCTCTCCGTAGGTTGGGTGAAGCGAAGCGGAACCCAACGAAGATGTCGGGTTCCACGAAGGTCCGCACAACCTACTTTTCTGAGATTCCTCGACGATAACAACGCAACTCACCCGATGTCGCGCCATCATCCGCGCTAGCTCCAGCACCGTTGTTGTGGGGGAAGCGCGAACCACTTCGGCAGTCATTACTTCCGCTACGGTTCGCATTCTCAGCAGTTGGGCCGGTTGGAGCGATCGGTGTAGAGTTTCGTGAGTGATGACTCCCAGCAGTTGCCCCGTTGCCTTGACTGCAGGCAAGTGGCGGATGCGATGTTGGCGGAGGTAAGAGATAGCCGTGAAAATGTTTTTGTAGTCCGTGTCTTTGAGGACGATAGGGTTTGGTGTCATGGCATCGGCGACTGTCAACCCGGCGAGGTTGGTTCCAAAAGCAGTCAGACAGACTATATCTCGCTCTGTCAAGACTCCCGCTAGTTTTTCTCCTTCGGCTTGCCCTTCGGTAACGAGGATATAGCTAGATTTCCCCGGCGGCCAATAGAGAGTCTCTGAGGAAGTTACGGTCGATAGGTCGCAATGGCTGCCCGCTAACCGATGCATTTGAGTTAGGGCTTCTATCAGCGGGGTTTCTGGGGAAACCGTAGCGGGAGAGCGATCGAGAATTTCTTCTAAAGCAGGCGAGTTTGTTAGTAACATTATCGTTCGTTGTAATCGCGGAGCGCAAATTGCGAATTGCGAATTGCTAATTAGTTTGTAGTAATCGCGGAGCGCGATTTGCTAAAATAAACTTTTTAAACGTTTTGCTCTTTGCAAATGACATCCAACCCGATATTTTAGCTCTCCCTTGAAGGCAGATTTGTTTGTAAAATCATCGGCACCAGCAGCTACTAATTCCAGGAGCTTCTCTTCGTTAATATAAGAGCTAACAAATAAAATGGATAGAGTCTGGTAAGGAGGTTTTTTGCGCAGCATTTCGCACAGTTTTATGCTATTGGGAATTTTTAAATCTAAAATTAGCAAATCTGGGGAAACTGTTTCTAAAGTTTGCCAAAAGTTGAGATAATTTGTCATAGTGTGAATTTCTAGTTTTGTCGAGTCTAAGGTTTTGTGCAATTCCCCTAAAAAATTGGCATCTTCATCTACTACGAGTATTTTACCTTCCCAAAATAGTTCTTCGTCGGAAATACTAGAATTGTTGTTAGTAAGTTCTCGGGGCGTTTGCTCCTCTAACAACCGACGCAACTCTGCTAATTTCTCATCTATTTCCCAAATTCCTTCCTCTAAGAGATTTTCTATTTCCCGAGAAATTAAAGCTGCTTCGGGTAAGCCCAAACTGCCTAATATTCCTACTAAATTATGAGCTACTCTAATAGCTTCTCCCAATTTTTCAGCAGCCATGGAATTTTTTTTTAATTCTCTTGCTATCTGCTCTAAAAACGCGACATCCAAAAAAATACTTTTTTTAAATTCGTCCCAACTTTTAACCAAGGCTGCTTCAATTTTTTCTTTTAGGTAGCTCTCTGGTTTTTCTTCAGATTCTTCCCTAGTTTTATCGAGCTTGAGGCGATAACCAAAACCGTGAACTGTATCGATTAAGTTAGTACAGCCCACATTTTTTAGTTTTTTCCGCAGCCCTCGAATATGAGACCTAATGGTGCTTTCCGTAGGAGGATTGTCGAAAAAATAGATATGTTCGATAATATCTCCACAGCTAAATAATCGTTTTTGGTGGCGCAAAAATAGTTCTAAAATTTGATATTCGGTTAGGGTTAAGTGTATTTTTTTATTTTTGTAGGTCACTGTCTTATTACTAGGAACCAGACCTAAATCTCCCCACTCTAAAACTGTAATAAATTGAGCAGAATTTCTTCTGAGTAAAGCGCGAATTCTTGCTAAAAGTTCGGCTAAGTTAAAGGGTTTTACTAGATAGTCATCGGCGCCGGCATCGAAGGCTTTAACTTTGTCTTCGTTGCTGTTTTTAGCTGTGAGTAAAAGAATCGGAATTTTGAGGTTGCGATCGCGCAGTTGCCGACAAAAAGTAATCCCATCTATTCCAGGCAAAATAATATCTAGTATTAATAAATCGTAAGGAAATGTCTCTATTAATTGAGAGGCTTCTTCGCTTTTGGCAGCCCCATCCACAATGTAATTTTCTCTTGTTAGTACCCTAACAAGTCTTTTGTTCAGTCGTTCGTCGTCTTCTGTTAATAAAATTCTCATATTTTGGGAATGGTCCATGGTCCATGGTCGACGGTCAATTGTTAACGCGACTTTACCATTAACAATTGACAATTAACAATTAACAAATCGCTAAAGCGATTACTACGAACGATAGCGATAATAAGCGGCGCAAGCGCCTTCTGAGGAGACCATTGGGGCACCTAGAGGGCGTTCGGGAGTGCAGCGAGTACCAAAGGCTTCGCATTGGGAAGGCTTTTTAATTCCTTGCATAATTTCCCCGCTAATACATTCGCTTTTTTCGGAGCAATTTAACTCTTTTAAAGTAACAAATTCAAAGCGACGTAGGGCATCAAATTCGGCATATTCTGCTCGCAAACCCAACCCGCTTTGGGGTATTTCTCCGATGCCTCGCCAGCGGCGATTTACTACTTCAAATACTTGTTGAATTAACTCTTGGGCCTGTTTATTTCCGTCCTGCCGAACGGAACGGGCGTATTGATTTTCGCATTTGGCTTCTCCCGCTTCTAATTGTTTGATACAGAAATAAATTCCTTGCAAAATATCCACCGGTTCAAAACCAGTTACGACCATGGGAACTCCATATTTTGCCGCCAAAGGTTCGTATTCGTTATATCCCATAACCGTGCAAACGTGACCCGCTGCTAAAAAGCCTTGTACCCGAGTATTTGGGGCAGATAAAAGAGCTTCGATCGCCGGCGGAACTAAGACGTGGGACACTAACATCGAGAAGTTTTTAATCTTTTGTTGCTTCCCTTGATAAGCTACCATTGCCGTTGCCGGGGTAGTTGTTTCAAAACCGACGGCAAAGAAAACTACTTCTTTAGTCGGATTTTCTTTGGCAATTTTTAGAGCATCCAAAGGAGAATAAACGATGCGAATATCGCCTCCATTTGCCTTAACAAAAAGTAAATCTTTTTCCGTTCCCGGAACTCGCAACATATCGCCAAAAGAACAGAAAATAACGTCGGGGCGACTGGCAAGGAAAATGGCTCTATCTATTAATTCTATGGGAGTGACGCAAACGGGACAACCTGGACCGTGAATTAATTCTATGTTTTTAGGCAATAATTCATCAATGCCAAATTTCACGATGGAATGAGTTTGACCGCCGCAAATTTCCATTATCGTCCAAGGCTGGGTGGTAATTTTGGCAATGGCTTTGGCGTATTCTTGGGCGGTGGATGCGTCTCTATATTCGGAAACAAATTTCATTGTTTATTGTTCGTTGTTAATTGTTAATTGTTAATTGTTCGTAGTAAGCACTTTAGTGCTTTAGAATAACTTATTTTAAGCACTAAAGTGCTTACTAAGAACTTAATTCCCCACTGGAACCGTTTGTGTGAACTTAACCAAAGTATCGTAACGGGTGCGTCGATCGCTACTAACAACAAAAGTCATGCTAATAGAATCAATCGCATCCACCCAGACTTTTTGACTGGGAGGCAACTGGGGTAGGGAGAGATTTTGCGGGCTGAAAGCTCGATCGGTATCCATGAAAAAGTTACCGCTAAGAGTGATGCTAGTTTGCGTTTCATCGTCTAAACCCAAACTCCGAGCGATCGCCGGATTTTCCGCTATCGGAGTTGTCGGCGCGGGCAGAATTAAATTAGCCACCTGGGGCGCACCCACAGTCATAAAGGCCACGTTGCCCCCCAACCAACCCCGGATAACGACATAGCCGCCAAAAGGGGCAGTCCACTTAACCACCGGTTCGCCGCTGGCAACGGCCTCCCCGACTTGGAAATCTTTGGCGACCATGTTTTGGTCGAGCAATTCAAAAGCCCTATCGGCAGCGCGGCGATCGCTCGCTTTAACCATCAACGCAAACCCCGCAGCCAGTTGCGACTCTCCTTCGCTAACGGGAATCGGTATCAAAGAAAGAGCAAACTCTCCCTCCATCCAGCTCAAAAAATCCTCTTCCAGCTCCATGCCGGTACCCTCTTGAAAAAGCTCGCGCAGGGCTTCTGGGGCGACGGGGGCGACGGGATTGGCTTCCGCCCCCCTGAGATAATCATCCCATACCCGCCGCAAATTGCTCCCAGAGAGCATCATCAGGGCGTCGCTGGGAACTCGCTCTAACATTCCCGTGGCCTTATTTTCAACGGCGAACCTTTTCTCGCTATTGGGGTTCAACCAAGAAACGGTCTTAAATTCTAACCCTTCTGGAGTTAAAACCGCCGTGGTGGCGATGCCCTGGTTATCTTCTAAAGTTTTGAGTTTCTCATTGGAAATAGTGCGAATTGAATTTGCCGAAGCGAAAGCTGCCGCCCTGGGTACGTTGACATAAAATTGGGCAAAAGCGGGAGTCTCCGTTTGAATTTCTGCCACCGCCCCGGCATAACCGGGAATTGTCGCCAGGGAAGGTTCCCCTCTATAGGTATCCAGGGCGCGATCCATTGCTTCGGCGGAGGTAGTCACGATTAAGTAACGGGCATCAAGCACTGCCAGGGAGTAGTTTAATTCTCCCGCTCCTTGGCTTTCCAAGACTTTGATACCTTTATATTGTCGTTGGGAGACTTCTCCTTGGGGTTGCTGCCTGAGTTGCTCGAAGATTTCTCTTGCCGCTTCCGTGTCGGCGATGGGCAAGACCATCGCCATGGACTGTTGGGCGGGTGGATAGGGTATGGAGTCTGCCTCTGGGGCAGTGGCGGGGGCGAGGGTTTGGTTGCGCAAAAAGGCGATGGTAACGGTATCCCCTACCCACGGCTGGATGTCTCGTTGGTAGCTGTAACCGTAGGCGGTGAGGAAGCGATCGCGCAATTCGGCCAAGTTTCTCTCAAAGGCCGCCCGAGATTCCATAGTTCCCAATTGTTGCAGTTTTTCCCATTGTCGGGCATCGGTGGAGAGCTCGATCGCCATCATCGCATCTTGGGGTACGATGTTTGCCCCCCCAGATACTTTTCTGAAGGTTTGTTGGGTAGTTAATACTAAGTACGCACCGACACCCCCACCTATTAGCAGGGCGGCGGCAGCTACAGTTACCAGTAAGGATTTATTTTTCTTTTTCTTAACCATTCTCGGCTACAGTGACAGTAGGTTTTTTTGGGAGCAAGTCAGTTTTGTAATTTTTCTCTCTCGATAATTTCATACTCTTACTCTTACTCTTACTCTTACTCAAGAATAACTTCTTTTTTGAGTATGAGTATCAGTACTCGTTCTGAGTATGAGAAAATAAATATGCAAAACTGACGTGCTCCCGTTTTTTTTGTTATTTTAGCTGATTATTTTAACAGGAAAAATGTCTTTCTTTGTAGGTTGTGCGGACCTTCGTGGAACCCAACACCTTTGATTCTGGTTAGCTCCATCCAACTCCCGGTCTTTTTGAGTTAAATCGTCTTTTACTTCTATTGTGAACTGCCGCTAAAAGATGTTGGGTTGCGTTTCACTTCACCCAACCTACTCAACAATTAACTTTGGGTGCATCTCAATTTTGAGGAAAACCTACAATTCAACGCTTTTTGCGAGCTTGCTAATTGCTAATTGCGAGCTGGCATGGCTCTAGAACGCAATTAGCGATTAGCGATTAGCGATTAGC
>CAZUCT010000047.1:0-16564 GCA_964619285.1 uncultured bacterium
GACCTACGATTTTCCTTCATCTGGTAGTTTATTTTTGCGCGACTCCTTAGCAATTAACAATTAGCAATTAACAATTAGCGATCGAAAGATGGTATATGATAGAGTTGATGCCGAAGAACTAGCACCGTGGCGATCGCCCCTTAAGCTCGCCCTCCACCGCAACCGCAGCCTCCCCTACAACCGCTATTTCCAATTAGCAACGGTGGCAGAGGGCGGTTTTCCTGCCAATCGCACGGTGGTATTTAGAGGTTTTTTAGAAGGAACGAATCGGCTTAAAATTATTACCGATATTCGCAGCCAAAAAATAGAACAAATCGTCAAAAATCCCCTGGCGGAAGTTTGTTGGTACTTTACCAAAACCAGAGAACAATTTAGGCTGGCAGGGCAGATAATAACAATTAAAGCAGAAGATAGTCATGCTCAACTAGGGCAAATTCGCGCCAAAGTTTGGCAAGAAATCTCCGATGCCGCCAGAGGACAATTTGCTTGGCCTCCTCCAGGGGAAAAAAGAGCGGAAGCTACTGCTTTTGAATTAGCTTCCCCGGATAAAATAGAACCTTTGCCCAACTTTTGTTTGTTATTATTAGAACCAGTAAAAGTAGAGCATTTAGAACTGCGAGGCGACCCCCAAAACCGCTGGCTTTATCAACGGGAAGCCAACGGAGTTTGGTCGAAACAAGAGATTAATCCTTAATTGTCAATTAAATATTAACAATAGACAATAGACAATTAGCAATGGGAGCATCCCATATTTGCAAAAATAGAAAATGGCTAATCGCTAATGGCTAATCGCTAATCGCTAATTGCGTTCTAGATCCATGCAATTAGCAAGAACGCAATTAGCAAGCTCGCAAAAAGCGTTGAATTGTAGGTTTTCCTCTGGCATTGAGATGCACCCTTAGCAATTCCCAAAAAATCAAATACCAGAACCATCAAAAAAGTCTTGAAAAGTCTTATCTTTCAAACGACAGCTACCAGAAAGGACAGCTTGACGATTTTCTTCTGAAGTAGCAGTATTAGCCACCGAAGTTACAGCCGGAAAGTTTGCCAGGGAAGAAACCGACACTTGACCTTGTAAAGACTGAAGCTGTTCTTCCAAAGCTTCAATGCGATCGAGCAAAGCGCGAATCACCTCGGCCTCGGAATCTGGCAAACTACCGTGTTCTAATGGATTAACCCTGGCCCCAGAACGATAGACAACCCTACCGGGAACTCCCACAACGGTACAATTAGAAGGGACATCCCGCAGAACCACAGAGCCCGCGCCAACCCGGACGTTATTACCGATGACAATATTGCCCAGGACTTTGGCACCGCCGCCCACCACCACATTTTCTCCCAGGGTAGGATGGCGTTTGCCGCTTTCCTTGCCGGTACCGCCAAGAGTCACGCCTTGGTAAATCAAACAGTAGTCTCCGACGATGGCCGTTTCTCCAATGACCACCCCCATACCGTGGTCGATAAATACTCCTTGACCGATGACCGCGCCGGGGTGAATTTCAATACCCGTTAAAAATCGGGCAATATGAGAAATCAGGCGGGGAATGAAAGGAATTCCGAGACAGTACAAGCCGTGGGCCAAGCGATGAAACGCTATAGCCTGAAGACCGGGATAGCAGAACAACACTTCCAGCCAGTTGCGGGCTGCCGGGTCTCGCTCGAAGATAATTTGGAAGTCAGCTTTAAGGGTCTTAAGCACGAGAATTTATTAATCAAGATTTAGCACGTTCGTTTAACATTTTACCAAAGTAAAGGTAAAATTTCTCAATCAGAAGGTAGAGTTAGGTATTATTACTATGGCTTCGATTGTGATGGTGCTGCTTTTGACGGCTGGCTGGCTGTTAACTGAGGTTGTGGTCCTGGGGCCTATGGACTTTCTTCGATGGCTGCATCTGCCAAGTTGGTTAGCTCTGGCCATCGTCTTCTTAATTATTTCTTGGTGCTTGGGAGATTGAAAAGGGAGCAGGGAGCATCTCATGTCTGTAAAAACCCAACAACTTAACGATTTTTGTCAATTGTCAATTGTCAATTGTTAATTGCGTGCCTTATTTTATCTTTTTGCAAAAATAAGATGCTCCCGATTGAAAATAAATTTTATTGTCTATTGTCTATTGTTAATATTTAATTATTAATTGAAAAAAAATCATGGTGCGCGAATTTTCTTTTAGCTTTGGCTTTCGTAAAACTGACAAGAGCAAATCGTTAGATCCAGATCGCCAGGCACGTCCTGTAGCTAGAGCGATCGCTCTCATCTTAGCGATCGCCGGTTTAATGAGTCTGCCTGCAGTGCGGCTGGCCCAGCTACAACTTGTAGAAGGAGAACAAAACCGGGAACGGGCAGATAATAATCGAATTCGTTTAGTTCCCATCCCTTCCAACCGAGGCCCCATCTTCGATCGCAATCGCAAATTTTTAGCCGGCACCCATCTGACCCGTTCCGTCTATTTGTGGCCGACAGAACAATCCATACAACAATGGCAGATAACGGCAGCTAAACTAAGTTCTATACTCGAAATACCCACCGCTCAAATTCTCAAAAAGTTAGAGCTAGCTACACAGCTAGAAGAAAGAAACGTGGCAATTAGCCAGCAAGTCACCCCAGATGTTTTTATCACCCTCAAAGAGCTAGCGGCAGAATTTCCTGGAGTAGAAGTGAGAGCAGAATCAACTCGCTACTATCCCCAAGGAGAACTGGCATCCCACGTCATCGGACACATCGGAGAAGTGACGCCGGAAGAAATCGAGGCTAATTCAGAATATCGGCTGAGAATGAAGATAGGTAAAGAAGGTGTCGAAGCTGCTGCTAACGATGTTCTCTTGGGAACTTGGGGCGATCGCCTTGTCGAAGTAAATGTCGAAGGTCAACAACTCGGGGAATTAGGGCAAATTCCCCCCGTCGGCGGCAAAACGGTGGAACTTACCCTCGACCTCAACCTCCAGAAAACTGCAGAAAAAGCTTTGGGCCCGCGCCGAGGAGCGGTAGTAGTCCTCGATGTCAACACTGGGGAAGTGCTGACAATGGCTAGCTACCCCCGCTTCGACCCTAATATTTTCACCAAGCCTGTCACTGAGGCAGAGTGGGAACATCTTCAGGGCAAGGAAAAGCCTTTTGTCAATCGCGCTTTGCAAGGCTATCCCCCAGGCAGTACCTTTAAAATTGTGACTTCGGTAGCCGCTATGGGCTCGGGTCAGTATTCTCCCTACTCAAGAGTTGGTACTTATGCTTATATCTGGGTCGGTGGGATTCGATTCAACGAGCATGGCAGTGCGGGCTACGGTTATATCGGTTTTCGGGAAGCTCTTGCTTACAGCAGCAATACCTTTTTCTATCAGGTAGGTTTGGGAGTAGGAGCAGACGATATCTATAAATGGGCCCGCCGTCTGGGATTGGGAGGAATCGATTTAGATGCTTTGGGAATTTCGGCATCCTATAACGGTCAGATTCCTACCCCAGAACAGAAGCAAAAACTTTATGGCGATTATTGGTATGCGGGAGATACGGTTAATATGGCTATCGGTCAAGGTCTGGTTTTGTGTACTCCTTTGGAACTGGCAAAGATGGCAGCGGCGATCGCTAACGGCGGCTCTCGAGTTAAACCTCATCTGTTTGCCTCCGATACCAATACTCCCCTCACTGCCCCCGAACCCGTGGGCTTATCCCCAGAAGCAGTGGCCGTAATTCGCGAAGGTATGACCGATGTGGTCAGATACGGTACGGCAAGTTACGCTCTAACCGACGAGTCTCTTCCCCTAACAGCGGGTAAAACTGGCACGTCGGAGGCTGGCATCGGACAAGAATCTCATTCTCTATATGTAGGTTTTGCCCCCGCCGATAAGCCGGAAATCGCGATCGCTATCGTGGTTGAAAATGGCGGTTACGGTTCCGTCTCCGCCGCCCCCATCGCTAAAGAAGTTTATAAAACTTATTTTAAGAAATAATATCCGCTGCGAGGGGGGCATGGGTTACTGAAACCCCCCTCGCTTCGGACGTTATGGCTCCAGCCTCCTGTTGTCAATTGTCAATTTTATATCGATCGTTAACAATTGACAAAAAGCGACTGTTAAACTATTGGGTGAGGTTGTATTGGCAAACATAATTTGCCGATAACCCAAGTGCTAGTTTGGCTCCAGCAAATCAATAACCAGCCGGTATTTGAAACTCAGTTTCAGTTCCAATCTACCCGGCATGGTTTTCAAGTCGTGTCGCTCGACCCGGCAAGGATAGCGATAGCGATGTTGCCCTTGCTTCGCGCCAGGAAGCGGATGTGGGAACAATCCCCAGAAGCACTTCTGCAAAGTCCGGCATTATTGCCATTGGTGGTATTGTGTCAGAGCGAAAATCGTACTGGGAAGAAGATCGCAAGTGGCATCTGAAGTTGCTAAAATACAAGTGCCTTTATAGCGACAGGAAGTTACCAGTTGCGGTAAACTTCTGGCAGGGTTGCGGTTGAATATCGATTCTGCTGTATATGTTCTAAAGACGAGGATTTGACCGAGGCGTTGTTGGATTTTGAAGAACCAAACGATTGAATCGCTTGGTTAAATGAAAATACCTTATTATAAAGACTATAGAATTAAGAAACCGGGTTTTTTGAAAAAAACCCGGTTTCTGGGCAAGCTCGCATCTGGCGGAGACTTACGAGCGATCGCCTTCACAGCAGATTTTGTAGGTCGGGCTCCACGAAGTGGAACCCGACCCACAATTCTAACAAGCTCGCTACCTTGACTCTTCGATTAACTGAGCGATCGCCCCATCGTCAAATTCTGCGGCCAACTCCAGGACGCGATCGCTAAATCCCCGATATTTGGGTTCTATTTCTGCCAGTCGCGTTGCTTCTTTTTCTATTAACATAATATCGCCGATTTTCGCCGCTCGGTAGAGAGTTTCCAATTCCTTTGAAGTGGGAAAAATTATCTCTCGTTTTTCCGAGCCATCCGTTTCATCCTCTGCAAAATCCGTTGCTAAATAAATCCATTGTAAATTAAGATATTTTTGCAAGCGTATTAGTAATTTTTCCAAATCGACCGGTTTTTCTATAAAATCGTTGCAACCGGCGGCGATCGCCAAAGTTCGATGGGCTAAAGACACGCTCGCCGAAGATGCTATAACGGGTAAATCTTGAGAATAAGACTCCCGAATGGTTCGCACCAATTCATAACCATCCATCTCTGGCATGACGATATCGGTAATAACTAAATCCGGTTGAAATTGTTCGAGTTGTTTTAAAGCTTCTCGACCGTTTTCAGCTTCCGCTATCAGAAATCCTAAAAGTTTTAATACTTCCATAACCACGAGACGATTGACATCTTTATCGTCAACAATTAGCACTTTTTTAGGTTCTCCGGTATAGCCGATAATTTTTCCTCTTTCGGAAACCGTAGGGGCGATCGCCCATTCCTGGGATAGAGGCAAGTCAACTTCAAACCAGAAGCTACTGCCCGACCCTAAAATGCTGCTCCCTTGAATTTCGCCGCCCATCATCGCCACAATTTGATTGGAGATGGTCAGTCCCAAACCGGTCCCTTCCGCCCGCCGGGAGGTCGCCCCTACTTGCTCGAAAGGGAGAAAGATTTTTTCCAGTTGTTCAGTAGTCATGCCCACGCCAGTATCTTCGACGGTAAAGCGAACTTTGGCGGTTTTGTTTCCCGCGATCGATACTTCGACTTTAAAAGTGACCCTGCCCGTATCTGTGAATTTAATCGCATTTCCCAATAAATTGAGCAAGACTTGACGCAAGCGTTTTTCGTCAGCGATAACGCCTGCGGGTAGATTTTCTGGTGGAAGGAAATTGAGGGCAACGCCTTTATTGTCGGCGCGGACTCTGGCAATTTCTGCCACCCCTGTCAGAAAAGAAAAAAAATGAAAATTGTGGGGAAATAACTCCATTTTGCGAGCTTCAATTTTGGCCAGGTCTAAAATATCGTTAATCAGGGTTAAGAGGTGCGAGCCCGCTCGCTCGATGACTTCAACTCCTTGGCGGTGTTGATTGAGATCTGCGGCGCGGTGCATGATTTGAGCGTAACCGAGAATAGCGTTTAAGGGGGTACGGAGTTCGTGGCTCATGTTGGCGAGAAATTCGCTTTTTGCTTGGTTGGCAGCGTCGGCTTTTTCTTTGGCTTTTTCGAGTTCCTTTGCCAGTCGTTCGATTTGCAACGTTCGCATTGAAAACATCTGAAGATAAGCAACGAGCAAAAGCGTGAAAGATAAACCAATTCCAAAGGTGACAACAGGCATCCCACTAATGCGCCCCAACGATCGCGTGGGTAGAGTGACTAATAAGAATTGGCGATCGCCAATTTCCAGAGGGCGCTGGCATTGAACGGATGGAGGGCAAAGACGATCGGGAATCTTGGCAATTTCCGCTCCTTCTTCTATATTGGCGAAGAGAAGTTGCTCGGAAGTGGGTTTTGAGGAATCGAGCAAATAAATAGTTACAAATTCTCGATCTTCTTCTGCTAAAGCGCTCGCAAAAACAAGCTCCAACTCGTAGATGGTATAGGCAATTCCCCGAAAAGAGCCCCCATTTTCTCCCTCTGGAGAATTGAATTGTGAAAAATAAGTCGGATGATACAGAATAAAACCAAAAGCAGTGCTACCATCGGGTTTGGTTAAAACAATGCGATCGCTCGTCACGATTTTTCCCAAATCTATCGCTTTTTCGATAGGACCGATAAATTTTTCCCCAGAGGCAAAATCAAATCCCAAAATATTTTCGTAGTTGGCTTCCGGCTCTCCGTAAGTAATGGGAAAGTATTGAGACCGTTCTTTAGCTGGAATGGGTTGATTTTCAGCGTTGCGCTCGAAGATGCGAAACTTCGGTATTCCTTCGGCCCTAATGGTTTGTTCGTAAGCCGGGCGCTCGGAGGCTTCTACTGGTTGAATCCAAGCCATGCCATAAATTCCGGGATAGCGCTCGATTAAAGGTCGGGTCAATTCTTTAAACTCCAATCTATTGACATCTTTGCTGGCATTGAAAAAAGCACCCAGGGCGATTGTCGCTTGAACGTATTCTCGAACCTGACGTTGCAAGGTTAAGGTTAGCTTGTCGGCGTGTCTGGCAAAATTAGTCACGCGACTGGCTCGTTCTAATTTCCAGACGGTGGCTGTAGCAATACACGAGAGCGAGATACCGATGCAAGCGATCGACCAAATTGGAAAATAGCGATAACTTAGTTTTTTCATGTTTTTATACTCCTTTTTTTGGAAATGGGGAATTGAGAAACGAACGAGTTTTTTTCAAAATTTTGAGTTAAGCACGATATCATTTTGTTGCTTGAAAAAACGGTTTTATGAAAAAAGAAACAACAGACTTTTCTGCTACTTTTATCCCTCGATAAACTGGGGTTCTACTTCCAGAGTACGGCAATTATACTGACCGATCTCCGCTTCAGGGGGTGGAAAAATTTTTTTTCCTTGACGATAATTGCAATACCTCTGTTAATCGATGCTTTTGGGCTTTTCTTTGAGGGGTTGCTTAATTTTTTTTAATTTAACCCGCTCTATCTTAACTCGTTGCTTGGTAAAAATGCAACTGTTTTAGAGGTTATTTGCGGTTAAAAATAGGTTAAATTTTTCTGGGCTTGGGATTTTTAAGTAGATATCTGGGGATGGGAGTATTAAAATAGTTTGAATTGAGTATAGATAAGCAAAAAATGACTAATTTTTAACGCATATATTTTACAATGCGACGCGCTCAATAACAATGAAGCTCGATTGTTTCTGCACGATTTAATCCCTTGGTTGGAGGTACTTACTTAATAGTTGATTGAATAAGAAACTCGGTAATTTCTGCCAATACCTCCCTTTATTCAAGACTAACTCACCCGCCAGAAACCGGGTTTTTCAAACAATATCCCCTTTTATTCAAGGCTAATTCACCCGCCAGAAACCGGGTTTTTCAAACAATATCCCTTTTTATTCAAGGCTAATTCACCCGCCAGAAACCGGGTTTTTTCAAAAAACCCGGTTTCTTAGATCTTTGTGCTTATAATTGGTTGGGTAGAGCTACTCCACCCAACTCACTGTTGCAGCAGCGTTTGTGAGAATTATCGGTTTCTCAGTTGGAGGATTTGACCGAGGCGTCGTTGGATTTTGAAGAGCCAAACGATTTAATCGCTTGGTTGGAGCGATTTGCTCGATAGTTTATTAAATTCGTTCCACTCAGATTTTGTAGATTTCGCAGGTCGTGCGGACCTCCGTGGAACCCGACGAAGATGTTGGGTTCCACTACAATTTTACTTAATATAACTTAAGTAAGTTGCATTCAAGCGTAAGGCGCGCGTTGCGCGCACTACATCAGCTACATAAGCGTAAGGCGCGCAATTCTACATCAGTTACCTCGACTCTTCGATTAACTGAGCGATCGCCCCATCGTCAAATTCTGCGACCAACTCCAGAACGCGATCGCAAAAAGCAGTATAGCGCTCCCCCGCTGCCATCAGTCGTCGCGTCTCTTCCTCAATAGCCATAATATCCCCAATTTTAGCAGCAGCCAAAATTTTCTCTAACTCTTCTGCTGGCGGTATCGCCAGCCCTACATCCGTAGCCGCTGTGGAGACGCTAGCTGCCAGCTCCTCATACCTCCACTCTAACTTCAGATACTTTTGCAAATAAGCCAACAACTGCTCTAAATCAACCGGTTTGTGGAGAAAATCGTTACAACCGACCCCCAAACTCGTGGCCCGATCTTGACTCAAAACGCTGGCAGAAGAAGCAATAATTATCGTATCTCGAAACTCAGGCAACGCTCGCAACTGTCGCGCCATCTCGAAACCATCCAAACCGGGCATTACCAAATCCGTAATTATCAAATCCGGTCGAAAACTCCGCGCTTGCTTTACACCCTCTTCCCCGTTGGCTGCCTCTTTTAACTCAAATCCCAGAGGAGCTAACACTTCCAGCAACATCTGCCGGTTTACTTCCTTGTCATCCACGACCAAAATCTTGCGTCGGGAACCTTCGTAACCGATAATTGGACCCTTTTCGTTTGCCGCCGCCGTCAATGCGGTGGCGATGGGAAGTTCGACCTCGAAGAAAAAGGTACTGCCTTCTCCTGGGGCGCTCGTTACTTGAATCTCGCTGCCCATCATGTTGACGATTTTTAAACTGATTGCCAGGCCCAAACCGGTACCTTCTGCTTGCCGAGATTTAGCGCCGACTTGCTCGAAGGGTAAGAAGATTTTGGTCAATTGTTCCGGCGTTATGCCCACTCCCGTGTCTCGCACGGAAAAACGGATTTTGGTAATGGGTAATGGGGAATGGGTAATGGGTAATGGGTCGTCGCTCAAATCCGTTCTCCGTTCCCCGTTCCCCGTTCCCTCATTTGTGACCGTAAAGGTGACGCTGCCGCTGTCGGTGAATTTGATGGCGTTGCCCAACAGATTCAGCAGCACTTGGCGCAGGCGTTTTTCATCGACTGTGACGGCGGTTGGTAAATCTGGGTCGAAAACGGTGTCGAAAACGATGCCCTTTTGTTGGGCGCGAACCCGCGACATTTCCGCCACTCCCAAGAGGAAAGAAGGAAAGTGTATTTCTTGGGGGCTGAGTTCCAGTTTGCGGGCTTCGATTTTGGAGAGGTCGAGTACGTCGTTGATGAGGTTTAGTAGGTGAATGCCCGATTGGTGGATGACATTTACCCCTTGACGCAACTCGGCTGCAAGCTCTTTAGACCGTTCCATAATCTGGGCGTAACCCAAAATGCCGTTGAGGGGGGTGCGCAGTTCGTGGCTCATGTTGGCGAGGAATTCGCTTTTGGCTTGGTTTGCCGATTCGGCGGCGGCTTTGGCAACGTTGAGTTCTTGGGTGCGTTCTTCTACTTTCTGTTCTAGGGTGTGGGAGTAGTTTTCTAATTGAGCGTTGGCAAAAGCGAGTTGTTGGTTGGATTGTTCTAAACTGCCGTAGAGGCGGGAGTTTTCGATGGAGATGGAGATTTGAGCGCTTAGGAGGTTGAGGGTTTCTAGGTGGCGCTTGGTGAAGGCGCCGGGGGCTCGGTTATTTTCTAGGTAGAGGATGCTGATGAGTTTGTTGGAATGAATTAGGGGGAGGCAGAGGACGGATTTGGTTTGGTTGGCGACGATGTAGGGGTCGCTGGCAAAGCGTTCGGCTTTGGCGATGTTGTCATTTAGGAGGCTTTCTCGGGTTCGGGCGGTGTAGTTGAGGACGGCGACGGGCAGTTGGTCTTTGATGTCGCTGCTTTGGAGTTGGATTACTTGGATGTCGTTGTTATCGACGGTGGCTAGGGCTTCTATAGTCCAGGCGCTGTCGGTGTTGGTGAGGAAGATGCCTTTTTGGGCTCCGGCGTTTTCGATGACGATTTTCATCATTTTGTCGAGGAGGTTGTTGGAGGCGATTTCTCCCGAGAGGATGTAGGAGGCTTTGAGGACTGTAGTTAGGTCTAGGATTTTGGCTTGTTTGCTGCTGGTGGAGCTGGTGTGGGTGCTGTCGAGGCTGTCGGTTTCGCTTTGTGCGCCACGGAAGATTAAGTGGGGACATTGCTTGTCGAGGTCGGCGACTTTGGCTTTGGCTCCCCAACGGATGTAGGCGTAGTAGGCGTCGCTCATGTAGGTTTTGGCGATTTTTTCTCTGCCTTGGGCTAGATAAAATTCGGCGGCGCGCTCGTTGGCTATGGCTTCTTCGTGGACGAAGCCTTGTTCTTGGGCTTGGGAGATGGCTTTGTCGTACAGTTTCATTGCTTCGAGTTCTTTACCTAAGACTCTGGCTTTTTCGGCTTCTACGAGGTCGTATTTGTTTTGGAAGTTCATGGGGGCGTGGTGCGCCCATTTTTTCATTTGTTTTTGGTTGGCGGCTACTTTTTTGAGGTATTGTTTTTGTTCGGTTTTGGTGGCGTTGGGGTAGTGGGCGAGGAGAGTTAGGGAAGAATAAAAATTGCGTTGTGATGAATGCATTAGCGCACCCAAACTTTCTTGAAATTTTTCTGCTAATCGCTCGATTTCAATAGCTTGATGGTAAGCTTGAAAATTATATAACACAATTAGCTTGAACAAATAAAAGTATGACACAATTGCTTTATTTTTTGTTTCTCTAAAAACAGACATTATTTTATCTTCATCAAACTTCTCTCCCACTAATCTGCATTTGTTTTCTACTTTATCTAGTAAATTTAGTAAAACTTGGTGCCACATTTTTGTCTGTTCGCCGATCGTGTACTGCGAATACTCTAACATAACGTTGGTGTACTTTGCTTGATTATTGGCCACAGATTCTAGCGCTTCTCCACTCCAAAAAGGAAAACTTGCATAGCCCCAAGCTGAATAACAAGCATATTCTATATCTCCAGTTTCCAATCCACTTTGAAATGCCTCAAGCAAAGGTTGTTTTACTTCCTTAATATGCTCTTTCCAGTGTCTTATAAAACCATTAAAAGAGAAATCTATTTTTGCTTTCAGTTCTCTAGCATTAAATTGTTCCACCAACTTGACGGCAAGTTTGCCAAATTTGTACCCAGAATCAATGTCAGATAAAACACCACAAAGCAACATTCCATAAGTCACATAGCCAAAAGCAGACAGAGGCGAATTTCCATATTTGAGAGAAAGACTAACCATTTTAAAAACAATCAGCGGAAACAGCATGGGATTTGCCATAAAAGCAGCCGGAATTACAGCAATTAATATCCGCATCGCTGCGAGTTTATAGGAGTCCGTCATTAACGGCAGAGTTGCTAAATCCTCTATCTTTTTCCTTCCTAACATTAATTTATTACGAATTAACCCCGCCATAATACTCAGTTTGCTGGGATTTTTAGGCAGAGATACTCCCAACGTTTTCAACACTTCAAGAGCAGTTTCTAAAGCCTGTTGCGGCTGATTTTGAGACAAGTAAAAGGGAATTTTTAGCTCGTAAACTTTGACCGTTTCCAGAACAGTTTTAGCACGGGATAAAACAACTCCAGACAACTGTTCCGCCCGTTCAAAATTAGTATTGAGATATTCGCTCTCATAAGCCTCTAAATGCAAATCCCGCGTCAATTCGTAATGACTTTCCCACCCTCGTTCCGGAAGCAACTCCAACCCTACATTCAAATACCCAACTGCCGCCTGATATGCAGTCGCCGCCTTCGCCTTTTTACCCGCCGTTAAATTCAGTTTTGCCAGTTGCTCTTTCTCCGACTTTTCAACAATAAAATCCACCCCGATATTCAATTGGTTGACAATATCAAAAATATTATCTCCCAAGCCTCCCTTATCTTTCTTCTCCAACAGCAACCGACCGATTCTTAGGTGAGTATCTTTTTTCTGGGCTTCGGGAATCAAAGAATAAGCCGCCTGTTGCACGCGGTCGTGCAAAAACTTATAACTCACGCCGGATACCTTGTCCTTGAGAAGGTCTTCTTCTGTTTCGTCGGCCCCCAGGGCGATTTTATAAGCATTTGACAGGGGCAATACCAATCCCGCCTGCAAGGCATCCCACAACTTGCCGGCAGTTGCTAACAAAGATTGTTCCCCTGCAATTGCCAGCACCTCTAAATTAAACCTATTACCGATACAAGCAGCTAATTTTAAGACCTTCTGGGTCGCTTCGGGTAGCTTGCCGATATTTCTCGCTACCAACTCGACCACGTTACAATCGGCAACTCCCACCGATTGAATCTGCCCGAGCTCCCACGACCACCCTCTTTTGCTAAAGTCAAAAGATAAGAGTTTCTCTTGGTAAAGAGTTTTGAACAATTGAGTCAGGAAAAAAGGATTCCCTTGAGTTTTATTAAAAAATAGCTCCGCCAGTTCTCGCGACCTTTGTCTTTCTTGGAGGGTATCGGCGACTAATTCCCTAATATTGTCTGCATTCAAAGGACCGAGAACGAGATTGTTGACAACTGCCCCCGCTTTTTTAATCTCTTCTATGGTAATTATCGTTGGATGGGTGGGGCTGACTTCGTTATCTCGATATGCCCCCATAAATAAGAAGTATTGATTCTCTAAATCTGTTATTAATTGTTGAATAAGTTTGAGCGATGCGTTATCGGCCCACTGCAAGTCATCTAAGAAGACTACCAGGGGATGCTCTTTGGTGGTGAAGACATTAATAAACTGTTTGAAAGCGCGGTTGAAGCGATTTTGAGATTCCGTCGGTCCGACTTCGGGAACTTCCGGTTGAGAACCGATAACGTATTCGACTTGGGGTATGACGTCGGTAATTACTTTACCGTTTTGACCCAAGGCTGTCGTTAGTTTCTCTTTCCATAAGGCTAGCTCTTCGGCACTTTCGGTCAGCAGTTGCCCCATCAATTCCCCAAAAGCCTGACTGATGGCGGCGTAGGGAATGCTGCGTTGGAATTGGTCGAATTTGCCAGCAATAAAGTAGCCTCTGGCTTTGACTATGGGTTTGTGGACTTCGTTAACTGCGGCGGTTTTGCCGATGCCCGAATAACCGGATACTAGCATCATTTCGCTGTTGCCCGCTGCGACTCTCTCGAAGGTTTCCATTAATAGAGCCACTTCGGCTTCCCTTCCGTAGAGTTTTTGGGGTAAGGTAAATTGGCTTTGGGTATCCAATTTTCCGGGCTCGAAGTTTTCGATTTTTCCTTCTGTTTCTAGCTGGTGGAGGCATTCTTCGAGGTCGGTTTTGATGCCGGCGGCGCTTTGATACCGTTCTTCTGCGGTTTTGGCTAGTAATTTTAAGACGACGGCCGATATGGCTTCGGGAATTTTCGGGTCTAACCGACTGGGGGAGATTGGTTGTTTGGCGATGTGGCAGTGGACTAATTCCATGGCATCGCTAGCTGTAAAGGGCACTCTCCCGGTTAGCATTTCGTAGAAAGTGGCTCCCAGGGAATAAAAGTCCGTCCGGTAGTCGATGCTGCGGTTCATCCTGCCGGTTTGTTCTGGGGACATATAGGCCAGGGTTCCTTCTAGGAGGTTGGGGTTGGTGGCTTGGGCGGTTTCTTTTTCTAATTTACTGGCGATGCTAAAATCGATGATTTCTATTTCTCCAGTTTGGAGGTTGAGGAGGATGTTGTGGGGTTTGATGTCTTTATGAATTATCTGGTTTTGATGAATTTCTGCTAAGGTTTGGCTTAGATTGATGGCTATTTTTAAGAATAATTTTAAGTCGAGTTTTTCCCCAGAAGCCATCTCAGTTTTGATGGATTGACTTCCAAATTCTTGAAAAACTAAGGCTAAACTGTTTTGATAAACTTCTAGGTTTATTGGTTTGATTACTCCTTTGATGTTGAGGGAATTGAGGATGTTATATTCGTTTCTTAACCTAGCTATTTCTTCTAGGGTTGGGTATTGCGATTTTAAGGTTTTGATGATTACTGAGGTTCCTTCAGGCTCTTTTACGGCTTGATAAATAATGCTTTTGGTGTTTTCAAAGATGGTGGCTCTGAATTGATATCCTTTTAATGTTGGCATAGGTGGTTTCCTCTGGGAGTTGGCTTAAGCATGGAGATGTAATCAACCGGGTTTCCCGACCGGTTCTCAGATGCACTCATTTGATTCGCTTTATCTTAAATCTTTAAAAGTGTAGCGATAAAAAAGGTTATTTACCGTTAAGAAAAGATTAAGGTTTTCGGTAAAATTAAAACCCGCATTATTACTGAGGTTCGATGGTCCGCAGCGAGGCGGCAGGTTTTGTAGTTAAGGCAGATGGGAAATCGTTAAAACAGCCGTAGCCATAGCCGCACCCGTTGGGTAGCAATCTCATAGATTTTAATGCTTAAAAAGAGATTGCCACGGAAAAATGCCTACTAGAAAATGCTATAAAAGATTAATGACGCGAAATAACGCAAACATTGAGTTACGATATAATTATCGGCAATCTCTTTAATAAAGAACGCTAAAATGATTGCAATAATCGAACCGAAACTAGCTTTGGAGGAATTTCTCCAACGTCCAGAAACCAAACCTGCATCAGAATACATTAACGGAGACATCATTCAAAAACCAATGCCACAGGGAGAACATAGCTCGATTCAAATAGATCTCTGCGAAGCTATCAATCGAGTTTCTAAAACTCAGAAAATTGCCAAGGCTTTTCCAGAGTTGCGTTGCACTTTTGACGATAAATCAATTGTCCCAGATATTGCCGTGTTCCGATGGGAAAGAATACCTTTATTACCATCAGGTAGAATTGCTAACCGTTTTGAAACCCATCCAGATTGGTCTATTGAAATTCTGTCTCCAGAGCAAAACACCACTAAAGTGTTTTCTAAATTGCTGCTTTGTTCGAGAAACGGCACTGAATTAGGATGGTTAATAAATCCAGAAGAGGAAAGTATTTTGGCAGTATTTCTCGAGCAAAAAGTGGAATTATTCCAAGGTGCAACTCCCCTACCAGTATTAAGCGGAATCGAACTAGAATTAACCCCAGAAACAATTTTTAACTGGCTAAGTTTTACCAGTTCGTAATAATCCCTAGATTTCCAAATAAATAATTTCCCCGTAGGTTGGGTGCCGCGAACCTCCACCCAACTATTCCTATCTATTATTTGGAGATTTTAATTTTTGGGAGCCGATCGGCGGTTAAAAAAAGGTTAAAGTTTTCCCTATAACTTCTTAATGTCTGGTTTGGGAGAGAAAACTCAGAAACCCGGTTTTTTGGAAAAACCGGGTTTCTCGACCGACTCGCTAGATTATAATTAAAAACCGTTCGTGACAATTAAAAAAAAATGATTGAAAACCGAATTAGCGCGAGTTTGGCGCCAGAAGATAAAGACCAAATTATGGCGGCGATCGCCACTATTAAAGAAAAGCTGCCGTTTTTAAAGGGACTGGGCCCCGATGAAAGTAGGTCTTTTGCCCGTTTGGGAGATAGAAGTCGGGGTTTTGTGGCGAAGGCCTTGGAAGTGGCGGTCCAAAATCCGGATTTTCTACCGCGTTCTTTTGACATTGAGGAAATGAGAAAAGACGTGGAACTTTTCGAGGCCCTTTATCCTATCGTTTTGGGATTAAGTCAGTTGCAAGAACTCCTGGACGATACGATCGCCATAGTAGGAAGCGAGGCTTATATGGCCGCTTTGGCAGTTTATGACTACGCCAAGAAGGCCCAAGGAGATTCGGGGTTAGAAGCGGCAGTAGATGACATGGCCCGTCGTTTTGCCCGCAAGTCCGCCGGCAGGCCCCCGGAAGAGCCCGAGTCTTAGCTAGGCCATCTATCGGCCCTGGGCTGTAGGGGGTAATTTTGGCTATTAAATGCCCCTACAAGCCAAAACTTCGCCACTATAGCGGTCGAGTTCTTTTCGGTTGAGCTTGAGAAGGCGATCGTTTGGGTTGAAAACGCGATCGTTGAGGTATTTTAGGCCACTGTCGAGGTATTTTAGGTCACTGTCGAGGTATTTTAGGCCACCGTTGAGGTATTTTAGGCCACCGTTCTCGTTAAAAGTACGATCGTTGAGGTAAAAAACCTCAAGGTTGAGGTTTTTTACCCCATCGTTGGCGTCTGGAAGGCGATCGTTGGGGTCTGAAAGGCCACCGTTGAGGTTCCGAAGGCCACTGAGATACCAAGTCAAGAAACCCGGTTTTTTGGAAAAACCGGGTTTCTGAGATAGATTGGCGTCTGGAAGGCGATCGTTGGGGTCTGAAAGGCCACCGTTGAGGTTCCGAA
>CAZUCT010000047.1:16664-30609 GCA_964619285.1 uncultured bacterium
TCAAGAAACCCGGTTTTTTGGAAAAACCGGGTTTCTGAGATAGATTGGCGTCTGGCACCTCATCGTTGGGGTTTGGAAAGTCGTCATTCAGGGGCGAGGTCTAATGAAATTGTTACTCGCCCGTCCTTTACCGTCTCCCCACGAAGAACCTCACAATTCCTTACTGGACGAGTCGCCAGTAACAAGTGCAGCTTTTTCTGGCAATTCCTCGGTAGCAGTTTCTCCTGACAATTCGTTATTACAGGTATCATCTAAGCGATCGTATTTATCGACAATTTTGCCAATTAATTTCTTCACTTGTTTGGGTTTTGACAGATTCGCTGTGATGAACTTGGCTTTCCCGCCTTCTTTTTCAATCTTCTTGACAATTTTCTTGGCTTTTTTTACAGATGGTGCAACTTCAAGTGCTGTTGCCTTACCAATGTCTGAGCCACCAATAACAAGTGCAATTTTTCCTTTTTTGTTTTTGGACATTTTTTTACTCCTTTTATTTGATAATTAAACTTGACTGAAGAAGGAATTAGAGGGAAGGCAGAGTCTTGGCAGGGGGCTAAAACTACTACCTTCGGAAGATGAAAGCATTTGCCCAAAAGCAAGTTGTTAACTGTCTGGAGTAAATGCTTTTGAGCCGTTATCTCACGCCTGCCAATACCCGTGGCGAACTTATTAAATTAGCTGAGGGAGTGGGTGCGGGGCCGAGTGCGACATCACCCCAACGCATGACGACTGCGGCAGCGCTAGCGACAAAACCGTGATTGTAAACAAGCACTAAATCATCTGGTCGAATTTTGCCCAACTCTGCGGCGTGGTACAAAGTTGCGATCGCAGATACTGCGGAAATGTTTCCATACTGTGGATAGATGTCAATTACCCGATTTGGATCGATCCCCAGTTCGCGGGCGCAGAAACTTCCATACCAAGCAGTAGCCGTGTAGAAAATAAAAAAGTCGATTTCTGAGAGAGAGACATTGGCAGCATCGAGAGCGCCCTGACAGCACTGACGAAAGTATTTTAAGAACAAATAAGGCATCCGTTTGCCGGCATCCTTATGTGCCCGTATAAACATTTTGGGATTTCCCAATGCGTCTATGGCGAGTTCGTTATAGAAAACACCGCACGATTCTTTCGTATTGACAACTTTTGTGCCGAGAAGACCCTGATTTTCCTGAAGGGAGCTAACGACAAATGCTCCAGCACCATCGCCCACCCACAGGGAAAGGGTATCGTTTTCATCAAAAAAGCGAGAGTATGTACATGAAGTCACTACGAGAACGTTGCGGTACTCTCCGGTTCGCACTAAAGCGCAAGCAGTCTGGAGCGCAACCATAGAACTCGCGCACATGGAATCGAGATTCCAAGCCGCTCCTTGCAAGTTTAGTTCGCCAGCGAGGAAGGCTGCATTGCCAAGGTCGCGATGCTCGGGAAAAATAGAGCGAACAAGCATCAGATCGACTTCTTCGGAAGCTAGCTTTGCCGCTTCAAGAGCCTTGCAAGCGGCATCATACTCTAATGTCAGCGACGACTCACCAGGACCAAGCACCCGCCGCTCAACAGTGCCCCGAAAAGGATCGGACATATACGGCATCATCTCTTGGAGCCATAAATCAATTTCACTTGCTCCAGAGGTAGGTCGAACGGTTGGAAAAGCCTTTGCCAAACCTTTTTGCTCTGCTTTCGCCATCATCTCGGGATAGTTTTCCCGGAAATAATCGTTGGTGCGTACGACGCTTGGGAAGCTAACAGCAATTGAACGGATTCCTACAGGTTTATTCATTGTTAGAGTTCTCCTTTGATTTAAGTAACTTGTAGCGTCTAAATAGCAAAAAATGCTATAGACACTTATTGTATTCTTTCGTAACATTTTTCTTCTGTGCCCACCCACCCTTATCTGCGAGCAAGAAAGTTAAATGTGGGGGGGGTTGGGTTTTGTTTTTCAACCCCACCTACAATAACTACATTTTGCCTTTTGAGTCGGCTCTAAGGCTTACGGCCAGTGACAATGCTCCAATAACCCAAAGTCGGCTTAACTTCAATGTCAATGAAACCTGCCCCTGCCAGCATCTCTGATAATTCCTTACCCGAATACTGCTGACCTTCCATCGTTACAAGCATTTGCATATTAGAGGCTGCAACTGTAAAAGGTCCGGTTTGGTCGTCGTTGTAGAGCATTTCGTGAATAACGATCCGACCGCCAGAAAGCAAGCTCTCGAAACTTTTCTGGGTTAAGAAACGCCCCTGCTCCGGCGACCAGTCGTGATAGATATCGGCGTAAAAGTGGATATCTGCTGCGGGAAAAGGTTCCTTCCACATATTGCTTGCATGAGTCGCAATTCGACTCTGCAAACCATAGCGCGTTGCAAACTCTTGCGCCACTTCGCACACTGGAGGTAGATCGAGAACGATAGCCCGCAATTGAGACCATTTCAGCGTAGCGCCGATGGCATGGGCTCCCGAACCTCCGCCAATATCTAGCAAAACCTTGTATCCAGATAGATCGAGAATTTCCGGCCACACAAGAGCGGGAGCCATGCTGTGACCGTGCATGGCGTAGGTAAACTTGCGAGCGAGATCCCCCTGTTCTTCATGGGTATCGAACGGTTTTTCTACATCATAAAGCTGTGGAGAATTGCTCAACACTGCTTTTTTTAAGCTGTCAACAGAAGCCACCGCGCGATCGTTGGCCATCATAACTTCCAAGACGCCGCCAAAATAGGTCGGACTGTTTTCCAACAGATAATCTTTTGCCAGCGAGGTCAGGAAATAATAGCCATCTTTTACTCGCACCAGTTCGATAGACTCCAATACGTCTAAGATCGCTTTAGCCGGGCGGCACTGAATGTTGAGTGCTTCAGCAATTTCGGCTAACAAATATGGTTTGTTAGCGAGAAGAGAAAAAACTTTGAGATCGTGCGCCACTAAAAGCGCTCGATATGCAGCGTGTCCGTAGATAATATCCCACAGTTGCGCTTCATCGGTTTGCGGTTTTTGAACGTTGATAGAAGTAACTTGACTCATAATAACCCTCCAAAAGGTTGTAAAAAAACTGGACTGCAGGTTGGGCGGGTGCGAACCGGAGCCCGACATCGAACAGTAACGGAATGTAATTGCAGGTTGGGTGGAATGAAACTGTTGGGTTTCGTGCCTCAACCCAACCTACAACTCCCTACCTCACCGCAGTGCCATTTCTTGCTCGCGCAAGACTCTCTTTAAAATCTTGCCCGTAGCATTTTTGGGCAAAGAATCCACAAACTCAATAACGCGAGGCACCTTATAAGTTGCCATCCTTTCCGCACAAAAAGTCTTAATATCTTCCGAGGTACTCGCGGTTCCCAACTTCAAGCGAACTTGAGCCTTCACGATTTCCCCCTTCGTCGGATGGGGAACCCCATAAACCGCCGCTTCGGCAACTGCCAGATGTTGATAGAGGACTCGCTCCACCTCCGCCGGATAGATTTTAAAACCCGACATATTAATCATATCCTTCAAGCGATCGACTATATAGAAAAAGCCGTCCTCGTCCACCCGTCCGATATCCCCCGTATGAAACCAACCTCCTTTTAAAACCTTAGCATTTTCCTCGGGACGGTTCCAATATCCGAGCATCACGTTAGGTCCTCGAACTATCAGTTCCCCTATCTCTCCCCGGGTAACTTCTCGCCCCTCGCTATCCACCACTTTCATTTCTACATTCTCGATAGGCATCCCAATGGAACCCAACTTATACTGCAAATCGTGGTTGTAGCAAGAAAAAGGAGAAGTCTCCGTCAACCCGTAACCCTCGCGAACCTCCAGTCCGTAATGCTGCTGCCATCGCCGGGCGATTTCTGTAGGCATCACGGCAGCGGCGCTGAAATAATAGCGCACGCTTCTCAGTTCCAGTTGCGACGGTTCCATTTCTAACAGCTTGGCAAACACCGCCGGCACGCCAAAAAACATGGTAATGCCCTCGCTAGCAACAGTTTCTACCACCTTATCCGGTTCAAAGCGCCGCTGCAAAACTACGGTCGCTGCTGCATTGAGTCCGGCATTGAGTATAAAATTCTGACCGAAACAATGGAACAGAGGTAAATAGAGAAGCAACTTATCTTCTGGGCGGATGCTACAGTAATGCTTCGCCGAGTGCATATTGGAAACTATATTTCCATGAGAAAGAGTCGCTCCCTTGGGAAAACCAGTCGTTCCCGAAGTGTAAATAATGGCAGCCGGGTCCGTCGGTTCCATAAAAATCCCTCGCCCTTGGGGCGAAACCTCTGCCAGGAACTCTGCCAGACTCATTTCTCCCTCAGTTTCTCCCTCAGCTATGAGTATGAACTCAAGATAAGCGAGGTCGTCGGCGGGCACTTGCTCCCTCAGCTCGCTAGTAGTAATAATTGCCTTAGCAGTACAGTCGTTGAGGATAAATTGGACCTCATCGCTTTTAAGCATGGCACTGACCGAAACAGCCACCGCCCCTTTTTTCATAATTCCCAGATAGGAAATGACAAACTCGGGGATATTGGGCAGGAATAAAGCCACGCGATCGCCCCTTTTAATCCCCAGGACCTCCAGAGCGTTAGCCGCGCGATTTGCCAGCTCGTCTAACTCTTGGTAAGTAAATTGTTTCCCTTCAAAAACCAAAGCTGTTTTGTTAGGAAAGAATTTGCGATCGCGTTCGACGTGTTCTGCTACGTTCATTATGATACTCCAAAAAAGCGTTAGTTGTCAAGGGATTTGCGTACAAAATATTAAGGTATAGCAATCCTAAATGGGTTGTCAAAAATCAAAAAGTAGAAAAAAATCGGAAAATTTCTGTTTGTACCTACTTTTCTCTCTTTACTATTCCCTACTCTTGCCTTTTGCCTCTTGCCTCTTGCCTAAAAGCGGCAAGATTTTGGACACAACTCAAATAGGACTGCTATATTTGTTTGGTCTCTGGTGAAACCCGGTTTTTTGGAAAAACCGGGTTTCTTGGGTTTTTCAACCGGGTTTCTTGACCTGCTAGTTGTCAATCAATTATTCGTGCTTTGAGGACAATAGTTCCTGCAAAGTTCTTGCCAAGTCTCTAGAAAATCCTGGTTTCTTGACCGATGCTCTAGTTGTCAATTCTTCGTGCTTTGAGGAAAAGCGTTCCTGCAAAGTTGCTGCCAAGTCTCCGGCGTCGCTTGGAAAATTATAACACACTGACGGGCGGTTAGCATTAAAAATTGAAACCCTGTCAGAAATTGTTTTAGAAGTTCTCCCAATTCGGAATAATCGAGAGAAATAGAGAATTTTTTGCCAAAGTTTTCGGACAAATTTTGGTAGTTCATTTTTTTTTCCTGTTGTTATTTGGTTGATACTTTTGTCATTGCGAGGGGGGATGGGTTAACTCGTTTTCCCACCACCAACCCATCCGCTACATCCGTTACTTTCATCCGCTGCTAACCGAGCTAGCTTTTTCACCAAATCGCGATATCGGCGTTGGGTGGATGTTCGCGCGCGCCCTACCTACATTCTTTCGGTAAGGTGCGCTGCGCGCACTACTAGCGCGTCTCATCTAAAATTGTGGGTAAACGATTTAGGTCAGAGGTCAGAGGTCAGAGGTCAGAGGTTTTTGAGATTTGAGGTTTTGAGGTTTGAGGTTAAAAAATTTTACCCACCGTTTTAGCTGTGCCGCGCTACTACTAGCACTGCACAGCTAAAGTGGTGGGTAAAAAAGCAGTGCGAGCGTCCCCGCTCGCGGCGGGCTCCAAAACGCACGAAGAGTACTAACGTACTCGTCAAATTACCCACAATTTTAGCTGTGCCGCGCTACTACATACTGTTAAAACTTTAAGCTCGACAAAATCGGACTAACAGTTCGGACAATACGACCCCCATCGGCGAGATCCGCAGCGATAAGAGCCAGATGCTCGTCCAGAGATTGCTCGTTATCGTTCCAGACGTAAGGACGCTCTGGCGAAGGCTCCTTGCCAATTACCTCCCGCACTGCGGCGTAGAGATCCCTCGTTCCCGGGGACAAACATTCCCGGGCGTCGTAATGACCCGCGACCTTGTAAGCACGCAAGTCCGCAGCTTGGACCGCAAACATGAGAACCACTGCCATGTATTGCCTGAAAATTGAGAGCGACTGCCGCGCCAAATTAGCGGAGGCAAAACCTTGGGAGTTGATATTTTGGTTGAACTGTTCGGCGTGAGTGGGGAAGCGATCGGCTATGGAATTGCCGTAAAAAGTCAGCAGCGGCATAATCGAATTGCCAGTTATTTGCAAACCTTTGAGCCCCATATTCACCTTCCGACCGGTATTGCCCACCAAAGAGGGCGAAAGTCCGTTATTAAATTCCGGAGCCACCAGCAGCGCGATTTGAGTATCGAGGTGTTTGGCTAACAGGCCCAGATAATACCGCAACCGATCCATCCCCACGCCGACGTACTGTCCCAGAAAATTGCCGCAGTGGTAGCTGGTTTGATTTTCGACATCAATTAAAGGATTGTCGGTAACTGAGTTCATTTCTGTTTCCATCTCCCAGGCAATTTCTATCAGCCCATCAACAATGGGTCCGAGATATTGGGGCAGGCAGCGCAGAGAATAGCGGTCTTGAATTAAGTTGCTTCCGTCAAAATGCTGCCGCTCTTTAAACTCATCCCTCGATAAAAACGACCCTGCTAACAAATCGACCATCGTAGATGCCGCCCACTCTTGACCGTAGTGAGGTTTCAGGGCGTGGACGAACGGATGAAAGGATTGGTTGGTTCCGGCCAGTCCTTGAACGAACAGGGCGTGAGCCCCCATGGAAACAGCCAGCATTTGCCGGGCATCGCAGACGCAAAGGGCGGCAATGCCGGTCATTACCGAGGTGCCGTTCATCATGGCCAGTCCCTCTTTGGGGCGCAGGTTTAACGGTTCCAAACCAAGTTTTTTAAGGGCTTGGGGCGCTGGCATTTCTTCGCCTTGGAAATCGACGGTAAAGGAGTTATTTAAGCCAATAATTGCCCCGGTTATGTGGGCCAGTGGAGTTAAATCTCCGCTCGCACCGATGGAGCCGTATTCGCAAACGTGGGGCGTGACTCCTTCGTTGAGAAAGGTTTTTATCCTTTCTATTAGCTCCAGTCGGATGCCGGATGCGCCTTTCGTATGGGAGTTCATCCGCAAGAGCATTGCCGCACGCACGTCAGCTACGGGCAAGCTGTTTCCAGCTCCAACTTTGTGATAGCAAACGAGGTTGTTTTGCAATTCGGCGGCATCTTCCGGAGAAATAACTGTATTAGCCATGCCTCCGAAACCGGTTGTAATTCCATAAATTGGTTTGTTATTTTCGACTGCATAGGCTATGTAGTCGCAGGATGCTTTTACGCGCTCTAATACTTCAGAGCGATCGCTCAATTTTACTGGCACTCCCCCGCGAGCCACTTTTGCCACTTCATCGACGGTCAATTTTTTGTGCCCCACAATAACGGCTTTGCTTTGTTTGCCAGAACCGTTTTGGCTCGTCCCGTCTTTGACAAGATAACCGCGTACCTTTTTTAGCGGCTGGGTGCCGATCGCGATGGTGCTTTCGAGCTCGATCGCTTTTGAGTTGTTTTTCATTTATCGATCTCCTTAACGTAAATAAAATGAGAAGTTGTTTTTTGAGTTGGCGATCGCACGAGATTCCGACTCGCCTTGAGGAACGCGAGGGCGAGTGCTTTTTGGGGATGCGATCGCACGACAATCCTACTCGCGTCGGGGAACGCGAGGGCGGCGATCGCTATTTTTGTTCGCAAGACAGCCCGACATCTTCACGGGAAGACATCTTCTATCTCGCTTCAGACAAGGCTCAGACAGCAAACAGCACCGACAAACTTGCGGCAGTTCTGACTGTCTTATTTACTTGTCTTATTTGGTTTTGGTAAAACTTGTTTTAGGGATTTGCTAAGAGGCGATCGCCAATACGGCTGACGAGCGATCGTACCTACTTGCCACACCCCATCGTACTATTGACGATTAACTTCAAAAAAGTGATGCTTAGGTAAGAAAAACCCTTCTTACCCAGTGGGCTGGTTTTGATTAATATTGCTTTTTGAATCATTGTCCTGGCCCCCTTGTTTTCGACATTATCAAAATTGACATTTTTTTCAGCGGTTGCCTCCACCCAGGGTTAGCCTTTGTTTGCGAACATTTTTTGAGTTTCTCTAGAGGCAGGGGCCTCTTTCTGAAAAACTACCGATTTTTTTTAGTTCGCTTTGGCTTTCAGTTGATTTATTTTTTTTCAACCTTTTAATTATAATCATAGCCACAACCAAATGTCAACTATTTTTGAGATTTTTTTTTAATTTTTCTGAAATCTTCCTCAGAAGGGAGTTACAGCTTTTGCGTAAAAATACTTGCTTTTGAAGGGATTATGTCTCAAAGCTAGAAATAACAAAGACTTCAGCCAGATTGCCCGCAATTTAGATCGTTACGGCCCCGGGCCTTAAAGATGAAAATGACCAAAGGCCAAATCTTTTTTATTGCCTTCAGGGGGCGATCGCCTTGGTGCTTGCTGTTAACTCAATGGCAAGGGCAATTGCTTCTGATTCACTCTCATCTAATTCTCTTCGGAATTGCCCTACCAAGGAGCGGTTTGTAACTGTTTCAGTTTGAATCCAAGACAAAGTTTGTACCTCGATAGTACCGGGAACTACATAGTCTAATTCAGCAATTTCATCGTAAACAGCTTGAGGAATAATAATCCTGCAGTAGATTTCCTCTAACAGATTTAATTTGCCGATCCCCGCTAGATTAGTAATAGGAGAAGTATTGCTAATAACAGTCATAAGTAGGTAGGCAAAAATATTTGCAGAAAATTTTCCCCGTAGAACAGACATCTTGTCTGTTCGGTGTCTAATTAATTTTGCACTCCTACTTAAATGGAAGCATCGAATCGGGAGCTAGTCACCTTTGAAGCGAACCAAAAAGTTATCGCTTTTTGTCAATTGTCAATGGACGGGAATGACAATCTCAATTAAAAGTCAAAATTGCCTCGGCGCGGCGGAGGTTTTCTTCGCCGCCAGTGGTACTAACGGTCGCGGTTTTCCCGGAATCAAATAATAACGTACTCCAAAGTTCTGCTACCTTTAACCAGCCCAATTGACTTTCTAAAAACTGCCTGTTCGCAGCCCAATCTAAATATAAATAACCGTTATTTTCATCGGGCAAAAGAGCAATGGTTTTTTGAAAGTCTTCCCCTGCCAAGAAACTGCCGGCTTCGGGTGCCCTCAACGCTCGATCCATCGCTTCCAAGGAAGAAGCAAAAATTTCGTATTTGCCGGCGGTGGCACGCAAAGCTTTTGCTATGGCTTGAATTTCTTTGCTATCTTCGACACCCGCAGCGGTTAGCTGCGTCCAGGCAGAAACCGTTCGATCGCCCAAAGAAAAAGAACCGATACTGTAACCGACAGCGGCAGCCGTAGCGTTCAAACGGGCGATCGCTTCCTCCGTCTCTGGAGACCTTTCGGCGACAAAAATCCAATCCGATACCAGGCGATCGCTACCAGGCGATCGCGCCAAAGCATACTCCCCAGTCACCCAACTAAAAATATCCTCCGCCAAATCTATGCCCCACTCCTTCTCCAACTCGGTTAGTGGCGGCTTTACCGCACTCGACAGCAACCAATTATCGGCAGCGGCAGCCGAAACTCCCTCCCACAGTGTTCGCAAATCTTGACTCGCCGCCACCAAAGAACTTTCGGGTGGAATATACTGTAGGGCTGCCACAGGTTCGGATAACCCAGGAGACGATGGAGGTAAATTGCCGCCCGGAGTCAGCCAAGCGGTTTCGGCTACTAACCCCCGCGTATCAACGCTCAAAGCAAGAGCTAATTTTGGTTTCTTGGCAACCAGAGCATCCCAGTCGCGAATCTTTAAATCCCACCCGGCAAAATCGATAAATACCGAAGCGACGGGATTTTCTTTCATCCCCGAGAACGCTTTTTGGAAGTTAGTAGCGCTTTTGAGGTTGAGATTGGGGGCTTGTACGTTATTAATCGCTTCTCGCAATACCTTGGGATGGTTGGCGAAGAGAACGTATTTATCCCCCACAAGGGCGGTAGCTACCGGTTGGAACCAGTTGGCGGGGTTAAACTGGCTGGCTTTTGTATAAATTAATTTGGCTCCTTTATAGGTTTCAAAGGCTAAATTCACCCCCCCTACCGCCTGCTTTTGCCAAAATAATTCGAGAAATTCTTTGCTCAGTCGAACGTCTTTGGTGGCGACGGCTATTAAGGTTCCTATTTGTTGGCCGTTGCTGCTGTCGCGATCTAGATCTGGGGTGGTGACGGCTAGGGTAACATCATCTCCCGCCCAGGGTTGGATGTCTCGTTTGTAGTCGATCGCCCCGTTGGATAGCAAGTCTTTTTCGATCTTTTTGAGGCGATCGCGCAACGGACCTCTGGGAACTCCGATACTTTGCCCCAAACTTTGGATATCGTCCGGGTTTATCAGTAAGGATGCCATTAGCGGTGCCTTTTTGGGGACGAAGATAGCCGCGCTTTGGTTCCGAGAGGTTGTCGTAGCTAGAACGAGTTTAGTTGGATAGTTTCTCCACCAATAGATACCGACTCCAGCTAGCAGTAAGATGACAGCGGCGATCGCTAAAATTTTGGAAAACGAACGTAAACCCATTTTTTTAGTTTTTTTAGATTTTAGATAAATTGTAATTCACTCATATTTGTAAATTTACAAGTGCGCCTTATGAAGCGCGAACGCTTGCTTACCATATTCTTGTTAATTTGTCAACATTAAATGGTAAAGTAGGGAACGAACACAAAAATTAAGCTATCTTAATAAAAATAGACAAAAAGAACTAGAGCCAAATAAGTAAAGTCACTGATGGGACTTTAGTGGGTTCTGGGTTTCTTGACCACAAAATTAGCAATTTGTCAACATAAATGAGAATTTTTGATAGTTTACTTTCGGCACCCAGTAAATCCAAGCCCCGTCGCATCAAAAAACAACGGGAACGTGGGCCTCAAATTAAACAGCACCAAGGCATTCAGATTAAGTCAAAGGCCGAAATAGAAATAATGGCCCAGGCTGCTAAAATAGTAGCCACCGTCCTCAAAGAAATATCAGAAATTGTCCAACCGGGAATGACCACTGCCGACTTAGACGCTTATGCCGAAAAACGCATCCGGGAAATGGGGGCCAAACCGAGTTTTAAAGGCTATCACGGTTTTCCCGCCTCAATTTGCGCCTGCATCAACAACGAAGTGGTCCACGGCATCCCCAGTAAGAAAAAAGTTATTAGGGTTGGAGACGTCCTCAAGGTGGATACCGGAGCTTACTATAAAAGTTTCCACGGAGACTCCTGTATCACTATCGGCGTGGTAGAAGTGACGCCAGAGGCAGAAAAATTAATTCGCGTGGCCGAAGCTGCCCTCTATAAAGGCATCGAACAAGTGAGAGCGGGGGCTTATTTGTTGGATATTGCCGGGGCGATCGAAGATTATGTCAAGGCAAATGGTTTTTGCGTGGTAGAAGAATTTACCGGTCACGGGGTGGGGCGCAATTTACACGAAGAACCTTCCGTATTTAATTTCCGTACCAAGGACTTGCCAAATATTAAATTGCGCTCAGGGATGACTTTGGCGATCGAGCCTATTGTTAATGCAGGTTCTAAGATGACTCGGATTTTAAGAGATAAGTGGACGGCGGTAACTGTGGATAATGCTTTATCCGCTCAGTTCGAGCATACAGTAGTTGTTACCGATACCGGCTGCGAAATTTTAACAGATCGCTCTAAATTGTAGAAGACCGATCGAGAAACCCGGTTTTTTGAACAATACCTTCGCCAAAATAAAAAAATACCATTCGTAGGTTGTGCGTACCGAAGTGGAACCCAACAAATACGTCGGGTTCCACGGAGGTCCGCACGACCTACAAGAAAATGGCGAAGGTATTCTTGAAAAAACCGGGTTTCACCAGATACAGGTTAATAATTAAAAATTGTTAATTGTTAATTGTTAATTATTAAAGGAGGTAAAAATGTCAGGACGAGTTTTACTGGTAGATGACGAACCGGGATTGCGCGAAGCGGTACAAGCATATTTAGAAGATAGCAATTTTAGCGTTGACGTTGCCAGTAACGCCAAAGATGGATGGGAATTGTTGCAGCAAAACTTCCCAGACTTAGTAATTACCGATGTAATGATGCCGGAAGTGGATGGCTATCAATTTCTCAAGCAAGTTAGGGAAGATCCTCGGTTTAAGGCATTGCCGGTGGTATTTTTAACTGCCAAGGGAATGACAACCGATCGCATCCAAGGCTATCAGGCCGGTTGCGATGCTTATCTGCCCAAACCTTTCGATCCAGAAGAGTTAGTGGCGATCGTCGAAAACTTGCTGGAGCGCAAAGCTGCCAGTAGGCCAACCGTCGGCCATGGAGAAACTCCCGATCTTGCCGCTTTGGCGAGTCAAATTGCCGAGATTAAAGCGATGTTACAGGGAAAAGGAGGGATAGAGCGGACTCCATCCCCGATCAAAGTGGATCTAACTCCCAGAGAACAAAGCGTTTTAGACTTGGTAGCTAAAGGGTTGATGAATAAAGAAATTGCTCGGGACTTAAATACTAGCGTCCGTAACGTCGAGAAGTACGTCAGTCGCTTGTTTGCTAAAACTGGAACTAACAGTCGTACCGAGTTAGTTCGTTTCGCTCTCGAACACGGGTTGACAGATTAGAATTGGGAATGGGGAATTTAGAATTGGGAAAATCGCAATTAGCAATTAGCAATTAGCAATTAGGGACTTGTTAAAAAATAAACTACCAGTCTCTTGTAGGTTGGGCGCGCGCGAACCTCCACCCAACACCGGTATCTTATTAAATTGCAAGTCCCTTAGCAATTTCCCAAACCTACAAACGCAGTAAAATACTATTACCGTGAGTATCCGTACCGCAGCTATGGAGCAGGCCGTAACGGTTGCCCAGTTCTTTTACTTGTTTGGTTTGCTTCTGGCTGGGACACCAAGGGTTAGAATTAGCGTAACCGTAGTAAGTTTCCACGCCATCTATACCCAAACGGTGGGCTTCTGGGATTAACTTAGCGGCTGAAATTCTATAGCGGCAGGGATGGGCGAGTACCGCCAAACCGCCCGCTTTTTGAATCGCTGCGATGACGTTCGCCCCTTGATAATCTTCGCCGATAGGACTGATGCCTGTCAGATAGGGTTCTAAGCTAGGATGTTCGGGATCGAAGTCATAACCGAGAATGTGTACTTCAGTTTTTAACAGTCGGGCATTAATTTCTACCCCACTCCAGAGGGTAGGTGCCGCCCAACTTTTGTCGGGATTTTTTGATTTCCAGTTTTCTAACCAGTTTTTTGCTACTTGATAGCCGCCTACACTATGATGGTCGGTGATGGCCAGACCTTGGAGGCCCATGGCGATGGCTTGCTCCATTACCCTCTCCGGTTTTAACTTTCCATCCGAGAAGGTGGTGTGCATGTGGAAGTTGTAGCAACGGGGACAGCTATCAACATCGAGACTTTGGAAGACTTGTTGGAGGGTTTGGCCGTGGCGGGCCACTGGCTGAATCCAAGATGGAGCGGGAGCGAGATTAACTGACGTCATTGGCTTAATAAATTGTTACCATATCTTATTTATTTTAACTTACCCCAACTTTGCCAGTTGCCTTTGCATCTCTATTATCCAAATTCCAAGTATCATACTCATGTTTATACTTTTGGGGCATGGGGAACAGGCAGGATGCCTGTTCTACGCTTAATGGGGAATGGGTAATTTTTCTGTTTACAAACATAAGACGTATCTCTTGGGATTCAAAAAATCTTATTAATGACATCTAATATCTAAATGTTAATAGTGCTTGGGGGGGATGCACCCACTTTTGGAGTGCAACCCGTATTTGTACATAGAGATGCAATTTCCAATTCCCCGTAGAACAGGCATCCTGCCTGTTCCCAATTCCCAATTCCCAATTCCCAATTCCCAATTCCCAATTCCCAATTCCCAAT
>CAZUCT010000048.1:0-30460 GCA_964619285.1 uncultured bacterium
TGGTGCTGCTAGTTCGTAGTAACGACTTTAGTCGTAGTTACTACGAACAATCGCTTTAGCGATTGCGGCGAACAATCGCTTTAGCGATTGCGGCGAACAATCGCTTTAGCGATTGCGGCGAACAATCGCTTTAGCGATTACTACGAACAATCGCTAAAGCGATTGCGGCGAACAATCGCTAAAGCGATTGCGGCGAACAATCGCTAAAGCGATTGCTACGAACAATCGCTTTAGCCGTTCCCGACTTCTGCAAGAAGTCTATTAATTGAGATGCATCCGTTGGACTTTTGAGCCTTACTCCAGGCACCTTTTCTAGACCAAAATCGTCAACGGGTCTTGCAGCAGTTGATGGCCCAAATTGTCAAAAGCTCCCGAACAGGCTCGATGGAGGCCGTAAATTCTAGTTGCACTCTAAATTGGAAAAGAGATAAAAATTCGGTGCATCCAAATTTTGAAGCGAACCAAACAGTTATTGCTAATTGTTAATTGCTAATTGCTAATTGTTAATTGTTAATGGCTAAAGATTTTTGTAGGAGGGCGCAAAAACCGTGACTCAGGAATTTCATATTTCAGTAACTCCCTTAGATGGGCAAAAATATCTCGCGCGCACCGAACGAGTCGCGCCAGGGGTGCCCCTAGCCGAAGAACAGGTAAACTGGCCTGTAGAAGATTGGCTCGTACAAGCTCGCCAACTGTTAAACGACCCGTTGTGGGGCTTGTTGGAGGGAAGGGCAATTCTGGATCTCGATGGGACAAATAAGGAAATTCCCAATTTGGTTGCCCTGGGCCAAGAACTGTATCGCAGTCTTTTGTCGGGGACTCTCCGGGATAGCTGGAATTGCGCTCAAAGCATCGCTCATAATCGTTCGGAAGTGCTGCATTTGCGTTTGGGACTCAAAGATAGACGTTTGCCGCAGTTACCTTGGGAAATAATGCACCGGGGCGATCGCCCTTTGGCAACCGGCACCGATGTGGTCTTCTCTCGCTATCAACCGAGTACCAGTTTGCTAGTTGGCATCCGGAAAGTGCCAGTTAACCAACCTCTAAAAATTTTAATGGCGATCGCCGCCCCAAGCGATCGAGAAGGTCTGGAAGTAGCACAAGAATATCTCCAGCTCCAAAAAGAACTTAGGGAGGAAAATAGAGCCAATCCCATGCAGGAGGGGTTATTGGGGGCGAGGAGCGAAAAACGACAAATTCAACTGGACATTCTGCAGCAACCAGATCGAGAAGAACTCACCCAAGCCCTCGAACGCGGTCAATATCAAGTTTTCCACTACGCCGGTCATAGCAACTGGGGTACTTCCGGGGGCGAGCTGTATCTGGTAAGCGGCAAAACGGGTTTAACGGAAAGTTTGAGCGGCGACGATCTGGCTGGGTTGTTGGCTAATAACGGCATTCAGATGGCAGTCTTTAACTCCTGCCGGGGTGCCTATAGCCAACCGGCAGACTCGACCAACGGACACCCATCTCCTAATTTAGCGGAAGCTATAGTCAATCGCGGCATTCCGGGGGTTCTGGCAATGGCAGAACGCATTCCCGATGCCGTATCGATCGCCCTCACCCGACTTTTTTATCGCCACCTCGCCAAAGATTCCGCTTCGGTGACTGAGAGTTTGAGCAGGGCGCGACAAGGGCTCGTTTCTACCTACGGTTCTGAGAAATTATACTGGGCTTTACCGGTTCTCTACGTTCATTCGGCATTTGACGGCTATTTGCTCGCTAATAAGGAGGAAAACGAAAAGAGCGAGGAACCGAAAATAGATGTTCAATCCCTCCGCAGGCAGCGGGAACGCAATAAGAAAGTGGCTTTATATGCTGAATTACAAAAGTTGGCAAAAGCTAATCTGGCTGAAGTGCAAGATTTAGCTCCAAAGAGCGATCGCCTAGAATATAAAGAAGAACAGCTCCCCGGAGATGATTTCAAACTGCCTATATTCGGGTTAGAAGAAGATGGGGAGTTGGAGGATTTAGATTTGCCTTTAGATGAGGATGAGGATGACTCGGGCGATCGCTCTTTGGTGGCGGAAATTTTCGGGCAGGTCACTAATTCCGAGCTCGCAGGAAAACCCGAACCGGGGGGAGCGATCGCTTTAAATTCCTCCCAGAAAGCACCTTTGGCAATTAGCGAAGGTCGGCAAAATACCGATAACCCACCTTCAACAGATAACCATAAAAAAATTAAGCAAGTTAAGCCTCGATGGCGCAATCTTTTAAAAGTTGGTTTGCCTTTAATTGGTGTGGCAGCGATGGGTGTCGGTACTTGGTTTTCTTTTAACCGAGACCCTCAACCTGCAGCTCTATTACCTTCCCTTCCACCCGAACCGGTAATTGTTAAAAAAGCCAAACCTATAAAAGAGCCGGTGAAGCTCAACGCTACTTCTACCCGGGAGGTAACGGCGAGAGCGATCGAGTTTGTGAGTCACCACGACCTTGCCGAAGCAAAATTAGCTATAGAATCTCTCCTGGATCGCGGTGCCTTACGAGAAGCAAAGGCCGCTCTCGCCGCCGCGCCCCTCGAACTCCAAGACGACCCTACCATTCTCTTTCTTCAAGGTCGCTTGGCCTGGGAGTTCGTTCAACGAGGCGATAACAATTATAGTGTAGAGGATGCCCGTCGTTACTGGGCTCTCGCTGTCAAAAAAAATCCCCATTCTATTGAGTATCGCAACGCTTTAGGTTTTGCTCACTATGCAGAAGGAAACTTAATTCAAGCTTATCAAGTTTGGCAGCAAGTGACAAATGCGGAAAATCCCCCCCGACCTTCCTTTGAAAGGGATGGGATTAATGTAACTTATCAACCTGCTGCTTCTACCACTATTTCGCCGGAGCCATCTCTCGAACAAATTGAGTTTCTCAATGCTTATGCGGGCATCGGATTGTTTTTAATGAAATCCGCCGAGAATGTACCCCCGGAACAGCAAGCAATTCAATTGAGTAAAGCGATGAAATTTCGCCAAAAAGTGATAAGCGATGCCCCGGTAAATTTTCAACCTTTTGAGCTTTCTCGCCACTGGATGTGGTCGGAGAATGCGATTAGAGATTGGCAGTCGTTATTGAGTAAGTAAGAGGTGCATCTTGGGTGCATCTCAATGCAATTCGAAAACCTACAATTTAACGATTTTTGGTAATGGGTAATAGGTAATGGGTAATGGTAAAGCGATCGGTAAGGGACTTGCCAAAAAATAGAGTACCAATGGTAGGTAGGGCGCGCGCGAACCGGAGCCCGACACATCGGTATTTTATTAAATGGCAAGTCCCTAAGCGTTCCTTGCAAAACTTTCTATTTTTACAAGTCTGAGATGCTCCCGTGCATCTTTGGGGTTATTTATTGGTAATAAAATTATTAGTAATAAAATTTAACTTTCCGATTCATCTTGCCCTCCAAGCAGATGTTTAGACTCGATTTCAGCACCATTTTTTAACCAAGCGATCGCCCCCTCTTCTTCCCTATTTTCCACATCTGGATTAACCCACGCTACCTGTTTTAATCCTTCGATGTCTGCTGTAGCTTTAATAAAAAGTTCCCTCACCCTTTCATCGAGAGAAATTACTATTTTGTCGGTAGCGATCGCCGCTTCAATTAACAGTAAATCTTTCACCATTGCCTCTCGGTCTTTATCAGTTTTTGCATGGCTTTCTATTTGAGTCCATAACTCATCATCCCAAGTTATGTTACAGGCATATAACTTCTTTTTTGCCACCATTTGACGCAACCATTTTCGAGCATATTTGGACTGATGTTTGTTCCACTCCTTTTTAATATCTTGAGTCATCACAACTCGATGACTAATTTCTAGAACGGCTTGAAGAAAATCGCGACAGCGAACCGAACGAGGATAAGTGGCATCTCCTTGACCTGCAGAACGGGCAACGGAGGCATCAATAACTAAGCGTTTGGAAGTTTTTTCTGGCATTTTAAGTATTAAAAAGATGAGCTTCTGCTGCATTGAGATAGCGATTTTCTAGGCTTAAGGATAACTTTCCAAAATCTTCGGGCCAATCTCCATAAGCGCCAGCTTTATCTAAATCGCCGCTGCTAATTTTGGTGGTTTCATCCTCTTTTTTTGTCAACCAGTGAAGTTTAACTTTTTCGGGGGATAACTTACCTTCAGCTACTAAAGATTGAACGGCTAAAAGCAAAAATTCGCTATGAGTTTCTACAACTAATCTGACACCTCTATTTGCAGCATTAACTAATAAGTCTGCTAAAGCTTCTCTTGCCCGAGGGTGGAGATGTATTTCGGGTTGTTCTAAATAAACTAATTGCCCCGGTTCCGCTACTATTAATGCTACAATTACTGGTAAAATTTGAGACAAGCCAAAACCAACATCGGCAATACTTATTAGATGGTTTTTTTCCCCTTTGCCTGGCAAGTTACTGACAAGTAATTCTATTTCTATATCGTTCAATTTTTGCGCTACAACTTTTGAAGTTAGCCCCAGAGTTGCCATGGCTTGACCTAACTCTATTAACCGTTCGTCTTCGGTTTTTTGCCAATAATTAATTATACTGGCGACGTAGTTTTCAAAAGTACCGGGAAAAGTCGAACCAATTCCAGTTATTTTGTAGTTTCTCTCTGGATTGCCTCTAAATCCTGGAACGTGAATTAATCGACGAATTGCGTCATCGAAAAAAATAATGCTGGAGCTATTGTCGTAAAAAATACGCTTGGAAAACGATAAGTTTCTTTCAATTTCTAATATAGGTCTAGATATGCATTCAAGATTTAGGAAGCAGCGATCGCGTTCAATATTACACTCTAATTCTTCAGAAGAATCGCCTAGATATTTTTGAAGTATTTGGACGGTTTCATTTCTTCCTAACGCCCCATAATAACCTAACAACAAGTTTAAAATTTCTTCGCGATTCATCGTTGGAGTAAAAGTAACAGGCACCTCATTTTCCTTAACAGTTGTTTCCAAAATTTCCAGAACCCCATCAGAACTTCTCCCATAAGTATTAGTCAGAGAAAGACCGCCATCAAGTGTTAGTTTAATCGAGAAGCGATCGCCCTCTTTTTTCCCTTGTATCCGAGAAAAAAATTGACTGGCAGAAGTAAACTTAACATTCGGTCCGTCTAACTTCAAAGCACCAGGATCGTAAGTAGCCTCCAAAGTTTGCTTTAATAACAATAAAGGTTGAATAACGCTCGATTTTCCCGAACTATTAGCACCCGCAAGAATCGTCAGCGGGCGAACTTCTATACTGCACTCCGACTCCAGAGATTTATAACCTGTTATAGAAATATTCGTAATTCCCCGAACGGGCTCTTTTTGGTTGTTTCTAGCAAAAGGTTCGTTCATAGTTTTTAGTAATTATTGACCATTGAAGATTCTAAAATCCTATTTTATCAGATAAAAAAAGCGATCGCTCCACCATCGCCCTGCGGTATTAATTTTATTCTACCTCAAAGTAAAACCGTGCCCTGCATTCCAAAGTTTTTGTTCCAATTCTAAATTCATCGTATTACCTCAAAATTACGATTGTTATTTTGAGTGGGGGCAAAGCATTCGGACATAAAAATTAATGCGTTGTTACAACATCAACCCCCCGAATGCGAGAGCCCCTACAAATCCATTTAATCCCCTTTTGCCTCTTGCCTCTTGCCTTTTTGCCTGACTTAATGCCTTTCCATCGCCAAATCGATTAAATTACCCACCAACTCAGAAAAGGAAATACCGCTAGCGGCCCAAAGTCGAGGATACATACTCGTGGCAGTAAAACCGGGCAAAGTATTAATCTCGTTAATCAAAACCTCTCCAGTAGATTCAACGTAGAAAAAATCAACCCGCGCCAAACCCGCAGCATCGATCGCTAAAAACGCCTCAACCGCCATCTCCCGAATTTGAGAAGCGATCGCCTCGCTGACTGGGGCGGGAATTAATAACTGCGCCAACCCCTCAGTATATTTAATCTCGTAATCGTAAAAATCCCCATCAAAACTAATCTCTCCCACCACCGACGCTTTCGGTAAATCGTTCCCCAAAACCGCACATTCTAACTCTCTCGCTTCCACCCCCGCTTCCACGATTAAACGGCGATCGTAACTGGCAGCATTATCCAAAGCAGTCTCCAACTCCGAACGCGATCGCGCCTTAGAAATACCCACCGACGAACCCAAATTAGCCGGTTTAATAAAACAAGGATAGCCTATCTCCTCCTCGATTTCTTCGCCAAGTTTCGGAAACACGCAAGGATTAGACCAAACCTGCGATCGAGTCACCGTTTTATACCTCACCTGGGGCAACCCCGCACTCGCAAAGGCCATCTTCATCGCAATTTTATCCATCCCCATGGCCGAACCCAAAACCCCGGAACCGACAAAAGGCACCTGCATCAACTTAAGCAACCCTTGAACCGTACCATCCTCCCCATTAGGACCGTGTAAAACCGGAAACCAAACATCGACCTCCCCCGCCTGGGAAGGAGTCTGCCAAAGACTCGATGAAGTATTGATAGCTAACTCCGAACTCGTATCGTTCCCTTCTGGGAGAGTTCCGAGAGGTTTACCAGATTCTAAAACCTTTTGAGCGATATCGCCTTGTCGCCACCGACCGTCCTTTTGGATATACATCGGCAGGATGTCGTATTTATCTGCGTTGGACCCCTCCTGTAAAGCGCGAGCGATCGCCCTTGCCGAACTGATAGAAACCTCGTGTTCCCCAGAACAGCCGCCAAATAATAAGCCTACTCTTACTTTTGCCATTTTCTCATCCTTCCTTACAAATTTATCTGAGATAGCCTACCATATTTTTTTTGCAATTAACAATTGACAATTAACAATTAGCAATCTCAACCGACCGCAAAAAAGCCGCACTTTCTTCGGGTAAAGAAGTATTAATAAACATCCCGCTGCCCAACTCAAAACCTGCGGTTAAAGAAACCCGAGGCACGAGAGCAATATACCAATGAAAATAATCGGTTCTTAATTCATCAGTAGGAATCGAGCGAATATTATAATTGTAATCGGGATTGTTCAAACCAACATAAATTTTCGCTAAAACCGTTTTGAGATTTACAGCCAAATCGAGCAATTCTTCATCGTTAATCTCGTCAAAAGAAGACGAATGTCGGCGCGGAAAAATCCAGATATGGAAAGGCGAAAGGGCTGCATAAGGAATAAAAGCCACAAAATGTTTGCTCTCAAAAATTATCCTTTCTTCCGCCGCTAATTCCTCTGCTAAAGTTTTGCAAAAAAGACACTCTCCGGTATCGTCAAAATAGCGCATCGCCTCCTGGATGCGAATGCGCAATTCGTAAGGCACAATTGGGGTTGCCGCTAGTTGGGAGTGGGGGTGTTCTAAAGAAGTTCCCGCTCCTTTTCCGTGATTTTTAAAGATGAGAATAGTTTGAACCCGGCGGTCTTTTCTTATTTCTGAATATCGCTGTCGGTAAACTTTGATAATACTAACTAAATCGGCAACATCCATTAAAGCAGTTGTTAAGTCGTGGCGCGGATTTTCGATGATAACTTCGTGGTGTCCTACCCCAGAGAGCGAGCGGAAAATTCCGTTTATCTTTCTTACTCTTTCTCCTTCTGGAGATAAAGCTGGATATTTATTAGGAACTGCCCTAACCTTCCAGCCATTAACATCATTTAAACGAAAAGATTCCGGTCCGGTTAATTCCTCGTTACCCTGGCAAAAAGGACAATCCTCTCGATAGGGTGGCAAAACGATTTGAGGTTTGTTAATTTGGCTAAATTCGTCCGGTCTTTTCGCCCTATCTGTCGCGATGATTACCCAGTCTTTGGTAATTAAATTTTGTCTGAGTTCTGTCATTTTTAAATTGCCCGCTTTTAAGTTTAACTAATCTTTTTTTAACCTTAGTTGCACCCATTTTATTTTGAGTTGGTTTTGTCACCTAAATATATCTGCAATTACCAACTAATTATATACCGGAAAAAGTTACCATTAAGCAATTTTATCTTGACAAGAGTCGAATTATGTGTTAGACTCGTTCAAACTTGCTTGATAGGGCGATTGGCGATCGCCGACGTCTTGGTATAGAAAGAGTCCAAGCTTTCTTAATCTTAAGCCTATAATACTCTAAAATGACCGTTTAATTAAATTAAATAAGGGGATAACCATGACAAAAGATGATAGATTTCAAACTTTAGTAGAGCGAAGAAATTCCAGAACGGTTACTGTTATAAGTCAGATTATTGAGACAGAATGGAATCGAGTTAGTCGAGAACTTGACGCCCTAGACATCGATTCTGGGGACACTACAAAAGCAGCTATTCTGGTGGGACAATTTCAAATTTTGGACAAACTAATGGCAGCCTTATCCGAAGGAAGTTTAGCATCGGATTATGAAATAGAAGCCCAATGGCGTATTAAATTAATAGAGCGAGTTGTTGATGCTTTTAATTTAGACCTCGATACCCGCACCCCACCTCGTCCATACAAAAGTCTCGCCCAACAAATCGCAGATGCCTGCGGACTAGAAGTAATTCAGGATTAAAATTGGAAATATCGCATCATAATGTTATAATAACTAACAGATTGGCAATCTGTCGTAATGGGGAATTAATAATCGGCAATTCATTAAATCCGTTCTAAAATTCCCCATTCCCCATTCCCCATTCCCCATTCCCCATTCCCCATTCCCTAAAAAATGGCTAGAGGCGACCAAATCTACGTTTATAGAGAATTTATTAACATTCACGGCGTTTACCAACACCACGGCATCGACTGTGGAGATGGTACCGTTATTCACTACCGCAAAAGTACGGAAACAATCGAACGAAACCCTCTAGAATACTTGACGGATGGCAGAAAAGTTTATCTTAAAAAATATCCCGTTCGTTACATTCGGGATACAACGATTAAAAGAGCAGAAAGCAGACTGGGGGAACGCAAATACAACTTACTTTTTAATAATTGCGAACATTTCGCTACTTGGTGCGTTACTGGCCTAAGTCATAGCCAGCAAGTTGTCAATTTTCTGCCCCTCCTCAAACACGTTCGAGTTGACGAATTAGATCGACCGGTTAAGAGAGCCATTAAAGACTCAAAACCGGAAGATACTACTCAATTATTAAACCAAGCATTAGCAGAAATAAAAGTTGCTTGGGATAACATTCATCCTCAATACAAACAAGCTCTTAAAGAAATGAACGATTGGGAAAAAGTTGCTTTTTTAGCTCTACAAAAAAATCGAGAAGATTTAGCTAGAGAAGCGTTATTCCGCAAGCGCAATTATCAAGAAAAAGTCGAAAATTTAGAAGAATATCTGAATAAAATCGCAACTATGACAGAAAATATTCTTAATACTCAAAAAGACATAATTGGAAATGGATAATTGCATTAATTTAGCTTTTCCAGCATCCTATCTCCTTGTTTTATTTTTTCTATCAACAAGAGAGGTATTAAACCTACCCATTTATCTTTAATGATTCCATCTTCTAAAACAACAGCAGTAGGAAAAGCATTTATTCCTAATTTATTCAACTGACTTCCAGGCATCGCGATCGCTGGAAAATTGAGAAAATTACTGCTAATAAACTCCCGCACTTCCTCAATAGTTGTTAGCTCAATTACAGCGGCAACATTTGGCAAATCATCTCGCCAGTGAACCACTTTTAGCGGGTTCAACCAACTTTTACACTGGAAGCATTGAGGACTCAAAAAGACGACGATTTTTTCCCCCGACATTAAGGCAGACTCCCCATCTTCTCCCAACCATTCCGGTTGCCAAATGCGGTTAATCTGGAGGGGGACAAAATCGATAAAAGGAATATTTCCGCGATCGCGAAAATATTCCATCGACCCCCCCGCCAAACCAACCCCACTCAGCAAAATTACCCCCACTACCATCCAATGCCATAATACCGTTGGTTCGTAGCTGCCCAAAAATTCGGCAAATATTAATAGGATAATATAAATTGCATTGAGAACGAGACTTTGGGTGGGACTTATCTCCAACCAACCGTTATAACAACCGCAATCTTGAGTGCGTCCGGTGGAGGTACTCCAATAGGTTAAAATTGAAAGTCCCAGAAGTATTAAAATGGCGATGGGAGCGATCGCCTCTGGTGCTACTCCTAAAATTAAAGCTACTCCCAAAGCGCATTCGATACCAGTAAAAGTTAAGGCAATTGGTAAGATTAATTGCGGTTTTAATAAACCTATTTTTTCCATAAATTGCGCAAATTTCCACGGTTCTAATATTTTGGCAATGCCGCTTAAAAGGAAAATAGTTCCTACTAAAATCGCACCGCCATTTGCTAACAGAGATAATGTCATTTCTTCTTAAATTTGTGATAATTTGTAAGGTGCGCTTTTAGCACCCTACTCGCTAAAATCTTGTTTGTAAGGTGCCCAGTGCCCGCACTACTAGCTTCTTTGACTGTGCGACGGTTAATCAAAAATCTTCTTCCTCTTCGACTTCCCAAAAACCATATCTATCTGCTATTTTTGGCTCCTCTGTTATTAAGACGGCATAATCATCTTCGGCACCCCCGTCGAGAACTACTCCAGCATCGCGCATTTCCCGCAATTGTTCGACGGCAAATTCGAGATTGTCTATCATGTCATTAATGCTTTTCGCATCGTTGGTTAAAAATTTGTTGCGCCAGGTTAGATGATATTTTCCTTTCATTTAATCCTCCTTTTTGCTTTGATAATTATTCTTATTTCAGCAACTAAGCTCGGGTTTTTTACTTCTTGTGAATTTTGAAGTTATTCGTACTGGCGACCTCGCCACTGAGAGGGAGTTCTACTAGCAGAAATAAATATCCGCAATACGGCTAAAGGATCTGCCAAAGGAGAAAGCCAAAATACCCAAGCCATTTTGGCTTGACTGAAGTCATAAGCAGAAGCGATCGCTCCACACAATGCCACCCTAATTCCTAATAAAAATAAATTCAACCCCAATAATAATAAAGAGGGAGAAAAAGACGATGCTAACTCTAATTGGAATGGGAGAGCGATCGCTAAAGATGCTAGAGAAGAATATACCGTACTAGAAGGCAAAAAAACTGTATTGTGCCGCACAAAAAACAAGGCATAAACCAATAAAATCGGCAGGGGCAAACCAAGAGTAGCCAGCAGCAACCATAAATCCTGCCAAACTTGACTTCTGGAAGAGGCATCCTTTAAATCGAGCGATCGCCCCCACTCCCGCCAAGTTTCCACCGCCCCCTCGTACATCCGCACCTTCAAAACCTTAGCCCCATCCAGGAAACCCACCTTAAAACCCTTACTGGCAACGTGACGGGCCAAAGTCACGTCGTCGCAAAAAGAGCCCTTAGCGCTGGAATAGCCTCCCACCTCTGCCAAAACCGATCGCCTACAGAGAAAACACTGACCGTTGGCCATCACCCTTTCTGGCGCTTCCGGGTTCGTACCGGTAGGACCAAATCTATAAACTAAAGTCAACAACAGGGCAGGTTGCAACCATAGTTCTCCCGGGTATTTGAGAATAAACCGAGGGGATAAAGAAATCAGATCGTAACCTTCAGCAGCGGCCTTTTTGACCAAAGCTGCAGCTAAGGACGGATCCGGTTGAGTATCGGCATCGAGCCCCAGAAACCACTCGCTATCTGGGGAACTCTCCAAAAATCCCGCATGCAAAGCCCAAGGGCGGCCCACCCAACCTGCCGGCAAAGGGTCGTCGGTAACGAGGCGAAACCGGGGGTCTTTTTGGGCGGCGGTTTTTACTAACTCTTGGGTGCCGTCTGTGGAGTTGCTATCGACAACGACTATCTCGCGGACTTCGTAACTGTGTTTGGTTAATCCTGCCAAACAGGGAGTCAGGCGATCGGCTTCGTTTAAAGTTGGTACTACTACGCTGACTTTTCCTACTAAGTCTGGCGTGGGAGATTCGGGTTCTAGGGGTGGCTGGCGAGTGGGGCCTTTAACTAGGCGCGAAAGGAGAATGGCAACGGCGGGCAGTTGCACCAGCAGTAGTGCTAGACAAAGAACATCCGACATACAAATTTTTTAAATATTTATTATTAGGAACTTTAGGCATCAAGCATTCAGGGGATGACCTTTCTCATTAATTTTTACCCTCTTACCCTACCCTGGTTTAACTTAAAAAATTGCGAGAGCTTCATCTCGCATTTAACTTCAATTTTTCATCAAAATAAGTTGCTGGAGACTCCCATCATAATCTGTGATTTGATGGTGAGAGGAAAGCAACCAGCATAGAAATTACTTGGGAGCAGGTCAGTTTTGAAGTTTTCCCAAAGACTTAACGCTTTTTGGGAATGGGGAATTGTCCATGGGGAATGGTCCATCGTTCCCTTGGGGATTTTGAGCTTAACCTGCCACCGTTTCCTCGGGAGCCTTTCACCAGAGAATCATGGTTAGGATTAACAATTCCATCTTCCCTATTCCCTATTCCCCATTCCCTATTCCCAACCTATTCCCCATTCTTTATGCATTTATTTTTTGGTTCTCTTCAAAGTTGACGTGCAACCGCTACAAACTGGAAAAGCTTATGTAGGTATCGTGACATTTTTAACGTGTTAAACTCAACGACTAGATTGCCCTAGCCGTTGGTCTTCAGAACCGGACGTGCCACTTTCACGGCATCCGGCTCCTCTCTTGTACCTGGATTACATCCATTTAGCCTATCTAGGGCTGTTTTGGTATCGTGGCAATGTCTGTGGACCGCATGGAGGTTGGCCATACAATCCTTACCACCTTGGGCCTTTGGTTTTTTATGGTCGAGTTCGATTAAATCTTCATGCCCAAAGGGTAATCCGCATAATGCGCATCGTCCTTTTTGCTTCTTAAGTAACTTGGCTTTAGTTGCTGGCATCTCAGGATGCTTGCCCATACGCGCTGCCCAATAGGGGGTGTCTCCGTCGAAGGGTGATTTATCTCCCTTGATTTTGACGTGGCGCTCGATTGCTGTGTCTGCGTGATTGAAAAGCTTGACTTCCCCTTCTCGCAGTTGCCAATTTCTTGAGCCATTAGGAGCGTAGTATTTACGCTTAACCCATGAACCGCTTTTATTAGGATGTCGTCTTGTTGCCCATCTCCACGCACGTTTCCACACCATCTGGTCCAATTCACTAAATATCTCTTTAGCTACGATGTTTTTATGGTAGTTACACCATCCCCGAATAATCGGATTTAGCTTGGATATTAGTGCTTTAGTTGGTGCTGTTTTCTGCCTGTCGAATACATCCTTAACCTTGGCATAATGGGTATCCACAGCTTTTTTACTAGGCTTAATCAGCGTTTTATACCCGCGTACTTGACAGTTTGAATGCTGTCTAATATTGAATCCAAGGAAGTCAAATCCTGGTGATTCATTCTCATACTTATTTAAGGTATGGGTAATGCGGGTTTTGCTTGGTTTCAGTTCAAGACCAATTGGTTGCAGCCATTCTTCTATAACTGCTTTGGCTCCAAGGAGGACTTCTAAATTCTCGTGGAGAATCACAAAGTCATCGGCATATCGTATTAGGCTGATACCTCTGATTCGCTTGTCTTTTTTTACTGTTTTCAGATGATATCCTTTGTCCTTTGAATATGCTTCCATTTGATAAGGGGTATTTGCTGCATATTCTTCGATAGCTTTTTCCATGCCGTGAAGGGCGATATTAGCAAGTAGGGGACTGATGACCCCTCCTTGAGGTGTACCTTCGACACTTTCTTGGAATACTTCGTTGTCTATTACTCCAGCTTTTAGCCATCTCTTGATGAGACGCTTACCGTGGTAAAGTCCGAGTTTGTCCAAGAAGGCCTCGTGATTAATCCGGTCAAAACATTTAGCAATATCAGCATCTAGGACATATTTAGGTTTTTGATTTATAGCCACATATATTGCCCCGATTGCATCTTGCGCTGCTCTTGCCGGTCTGAAACCATAACTGTTTGGCTCAAACCTTGCTTCCCATTCGGGTTCTAGGGCCATCTTGTGCAAGCATTGAAGCGCCCTGTCATAAATAGTTGGGATTCCCAGAGGACGAAATTCGTCTCTTACTGGCTTAGGTATCCATACCCGTTTGGTTGGCTTTGGCTTTTTGGGTGACTTTTTGAGCATGGCTACTAAATTAAATCTCTGTTTTGGTTTCAGGTTTTTTATGCCATCTACTCCAGCAGTTTTGCGGCCAATATTGTCTTGAGTCACTCGCCTTACAGCTAACAGCCTTGCGTTATAACTTTTGGTCAGAAGCTTTTGGTAACGACGCATTTTGCTGTGTTCGCCACGACTGGATGCCTTAAAAATGAGCCTTTGGAGCTTGAAGACACGACGTTGGACTGTTTTCCAGTCTATGTTTCGCCATTCAACATCGGGAACGATGCTGATGTCTTGGACCAGATCATCTTGGCCCCATACCACGCTTTCATAGATTTTCGTGTCATTCAGCCGTTTCCATGAGTTCTTGTCGAACCCTTGGGGCTGTTTTCGTTTCTTTCTTTGATGCGTTTTGGTCATACACGACTCCTATTCGCATATCGATAAGAGATACAACAGTCGGTACGTCAGCTTATCCCTTTGTTTCCAAAGGGCGTTTGCTTCTTACCGAATCCTACTCCCATGCAGCTTGCGCCTTGGGTGACTACCTGGTTTAATCGACCAGTTAACCAGGAGCATACATAGGGTTTTCCTGTTCCTCTATTACCATTTCACGTCTCTTTTAGTGGGGTAAAATCTCCCGGAGAGAGCTTTGACTATCGTTATTAATCTGACTATATTAATAACCGTCTCTCTGTCCCTTAGTTTCCTCGGGCCTCCATCCTCTTCAGTACCCTTAGCCAGTTTTACCTGGCGACCCTTTAGGTTGGATGGTTGTCTTTATCGAGAGTTTTATTACCTTTTTGTGCATCCACTTAAGAGACTTGCTTGGGGGCGGCGGTGTACTGTCCTCCGTTGCCCCGTTTAACCTGGCTTCCGGGATTGATGCCCATTCGCTACCCGGCAGGTTACGCTTTCAGTCCGATAGCTGGACGGTTGGAGTTGAACCAACATGGTGATAGAAGTTTAGATGACGAGGTTTTAATTCCTCAAGTCTTGCCATCATGGGGCTTTTCGGTTAGTGGCCATTGACCACCTTATGGCCCTCAGGTCGCACAGTCAATTAAGACTTAGGCGGGTCAACTCAGGCTTACAAGTCGAAGTTTGCAAGCTCACAATTCGCTCGAATTAGTGTCGGGTCGTTGACCCTTGCGAGGGCAGGGTAAAGCATTCTTTTATCCACATTTATCCCCCGAATGCTTTACCCCTACAAGTTTGTGCTTGAGATTTTTTTAAGCCACTCTGACTAATTTAAAACCTTTTGTGGCAGCGGCACTTGAGAATTATTATCCATCCCGCTAGCTTCTGGGGAGCTATCTATTTCAGGCAAATCGATTGCCTTTGCATTCCACCACAAAAGGAAGGCAGGAACTACTCCCAACAAGACGCTCAGAAAAGTGGGGAAGAGGAACCTAGCATCGAGGGCAACGACGGTGATTACTGCCCCAAAAGCAAAGTTAACTAGATAAACCAACAGGGGTAGAGTCAGTTGGGGGCGCGATAAAGCGATTTGCGTCTTTCTCCACAACAAAGCAGCTACGCTTATAAACAAGGCCCCAGTCCCCAACCAACCGCTCAGATTGCGGTAGGGCATCCCAAAGAAGCCCCCTTCTTCCTGAAACTGCCAAAAGGGAAAAGCTGTTTGACTCATGGCCGGATCTAGAACGAAGTCCCAAGCTGTCAGGAGGACTGTAGCGAGAGCGATCGCTCCCATAAGACGCATCCAAGAACTGCTACTATTAACTTTTAAACCGCAAAGGGCCAGGAGGTAGCAGGCCAAACCCATATAAAACCAAGACAGAGGAATGGTAAATGGGACCAGGCCCCCGATTTTATAGCCCAAACCGCTCAAATATTGATAATGTCCGAAAGGGAAACCGGTACTTGTTCCTAATAGTTCGCTGCTTAAGGATAAAAATACAGCGGGTAGCATAAAAGCTAGGGTGGCCCTTAGTCCGATGGTTCTTTGGGCGTAGAGAGCTAATGCTGCCGCGCCAAAGAGGATATATACCACTCCTCCTCCTGCCATACTCCATTGAAAGAAGTTTTGTCCCACCGGTGGCAGGTTAATGATTAATTCTGGATTGGGCAATACCACCAATAACCCTGCTAGTCCAAAGGCCATCGAGGCGATGTGGGCTACGAGGCAGATGGTTTCGGCGATCGCTAATTTTTTCATGGGAGTTTTTCTTAAGTCAAAACATTTTTCAAGTCCGTCCGTGCAAGCTGGTGGCGATACCGAACCCGGAAAAGTCTCTCTTAGCTTCGAGCTAAAACTAAGATTGTTCTTTTCTCCTGCGGCACGGCTGCCAAGACAACAAAACACTTCTTCTTAGTTTACAAATCTTTACAAAAAATGACTGTTTTAGATTTTAGATGCGAGGAAGCACCCTGCTTGAAAATCCAGCCATAGTAGGTTAGAACTGAACTTGCCAAATCAAAGTAGCGGTAATACAGGAGTTAAGATGAGTTTAACTATTGGAATAGCAACAGCAGGAATCGTAGCAGGATTGGGGTTGTTGGCCTTTGAATGGCAATACCGCAGGCGGCCTGGTAACGACTTAGAATTAACGGTGGGGCCATGGCAAAGGACAATAGCCTCAAGCGATCGCTACTTGTTAGTGGGAGAAATGGAATTGTGCAACCGCACCAAAAGTTTAGAAATTATGGTGCCGTCCGTTAAAGCACAAGTAAAACTACTCTCCGATGCCAATCTCGAAGGAATAACCACTACGGTTAAAGTTACACCCTGTCACGAAGATGCACCCGCAAGAGTTGATGATTATTGGTTTGCTTATATCGTTAAAGTAGGCAAGAAAACTCAACTCAAAGTTTCTGTAGAGATTAAAGGACCGGAGTTAGAGAAGCTAAAATCGGCCTGGATTCAAGTTTGTTATCTAACTTATGGCCCCCAAGGTCGGATTCCCAAAGTCAGGCATATTGTCGTGCCTCTCCAATATCCCGAACCCAATACCATTCCTAAAAAGCGAGAAACCGAAGTAGCAGAAGTATTTCCGATTAAGACCCATTTACTGACATCCTTAGACGACCCCGTAGAAATTGTCAAGCGTTATGTAGGGCCGCACGCGCAACCCGGAGATATCGCGACCATTGGAGAAACGCCCTTAGCCCTAATGCAAGGACGCTTCAGGCATCCTAGCGAAGTAAAACCGGGGTGGGTGGCTAAAAGAATTTGTTATTTTTTCCTGCCTACGTCGAGTTTGGCCACGGCCTGCGGAATGCAGACATTAGTAGATCTAATGGGGCCAGTTAGAGTGTTTTGGGCCTTTATGGTAGGAGCGATCGCTAAAAAAATCTTCAAGAAAAAGGGGGTTTTCTATCAATTAGCAGGAGAACAAGCGCGACTGATAGACGACGTGACGGGAACTTTGCCCCCTTACGACCAGTTTATTGTTCTGGGGCCGGAAAAGACCCAAGAAATAGTTCGACAGATAAAAGCAGAAACGGGATTAGAGGCGGCCATCGTAGATGTTAACGACTTAAAAGCAGTTAAAATATTAGCATCAAGCTCCGATGTTTCCATCCCCGTTATAGAGTCCGCTTTAAAAAGTAACCCGGCCGGAAATGCCGACGAGCAAACCCCACTGGTTTTGATCAGACCAAAATCAAAAAAATCAGGTAATAAATAACTTTAGAAAGCAAGCAATTAGAAAGCAAATAAAATGACTCCATTATTGTCCCAAGAAAAAGGTCGGATAGTCATCCGCCCCTTGCAATATCGAGATCTGGAAACAATAGAAAAATGGCGAGTAGAAACTGCTCCTAGTAATAATAGTTTGCCAGATGCTACCTTTAATCTCTCCCCCATAGATGTAGTCCAACAACTACCCCCGATCGGGCGTTGGTACTGGCTGCTAAAGTTTTTGAGTTGGTTTCCCAATCCTTGCCAGTACCTTTTAAACTCATATATCGCCGAATTAGATGGAGAAGTACAAGGGGTAATTCAGGTAGTACCAGTAAATCGCACCCGCAGCAGTTGGCGGGTAGAAAAAGTAGTAACTGAATTAGGAAAAACAACGGCTATAGGTTCTCAACTGCTGCGTCACTGCTTCGAGGCAATTTGGGAGGCCCGGACTTGGTTGTTAGAAGTTAATGTCAACGATAAAGATACTCTGGCTCTTTATCGACAAAATGGATTTCAACCATTGGCGAAAATGACTTATTGGGCGATCGCTCCCGAAGAACTCATAGAATTAGCTACTTCGGCCCCAGATTTACCAAATTTACTGCCCGTAAGTAATGCCGACGCTCAGTTGCTTTATCAGTTGGACACCGTATCCATGCCTCCCCAGGTTCGCCAAGTATTCGATCGCCATATAAATGACTTCAAAAGTAGCTTTTTAACTGCTTTGATAGAAGGTGTCAAACAGTGGATGGATCGAAGCGAGGTAGTAAGCGGCTATGTGTTCGAGCCCCAACGCAAAGCAGCGATCGGCTATTTTCAATTGCAACTGTCTAAGGATGGCCAAAAACCCCATAAGGCTCAATTAACCGTCCATCCAGCTTACACCTGGCTTTATCCAGAGTTATTGGCTCAAATGGCAAGAATGACAGGAGATTTCCCGCCTCAATCTCTGCAACTGGCCTCTGCTGACTATCAACCAGAACGAGAGGCCTATTTAGAAAAGGTCAGAGCTGAAAGAGTAGAGCATACTCTCTTGATGTCTCGCTCGGTTTGGCATAAATTAAGGGAATCTAAATCCGTGATTTCAGAGTTGCAGCTATCAGAAGTTCTCCAAGGCTTCCAACCGGCAAGCAAACCAATCCCCAGCCGAACCTCTTGGCTCAAGTTTACCCACCATCAAGAACTAGGCGATCGCCAGTCAAACGACCAGTCCCACTCCAATTCAGAAGATGGAAAAGCAGAAGATATAAGAAACAGCGATTAGCAGATTCTCTTCCCAATTCCCCATTCCCCATTCCCCATGCCCAATTCAAAAATTTCAGCACTAGGCTTGGATATCGGTAGCAAAAGGATCGGAGTAGCAGGATGCGATGGTACCGGTTTAATTGCTTCTGGCATCACCACCATCAAACGCACCTCCTTTATCGAGGACTTGGCCCAACTTGAAGGGATAGTCCGAGAAAGGGAGGTGCAAGTTCTCGTAGTTGGGTTGCCCTATTCTCTGGAAGGAAAATTGGGCTTCCAAGCGAGAAAAGTACAAAATTACGCTAAAAGAGTAGGGGCAGCGTTGGAGATTCCCGTAGAATATGTCGATGAAAGACTGACCTCTGTTGAAGCAGAAGAAATGCTCAAAGCACAGGGAATTTCGCCTTCACAAAATAAAGGTTTAATAGACCGCAAGGCCGCTGCTCTGATTTTGCAGGAATGGTTAGAACAACGCCGTAAAATTTGAGGGCCCCACAGCCAAATTTTGGGGAGCATCCCATATTTGCAAAAATAGAAAATGGCTAATCGCTAATGGCTAATCGCTAATCGCTAATTGCCTAGAGCCATGCAAGCTCGCAAGAACGCAAGAACGCAAGCTCGCAAAAAGCGTTGAATTGTAGGTTTTCCTCTTGCATTGAGATGCACCCAAATTTTTCTTCGCTAAAAAACTATCAGCACAAAATGTTCTCATCCCCAAATCCAGAAGAAAACACTGACGAAGATTACGTTACTCTTACCGATGCCGAAGGGCGCTCGCTCTGTTGCACGGTGGAGTATTCCCTTGAGGTACAAGGCCAAGAATATCTGCTTTTACTTCCAGTCGATATACCCGTAGAAATCTTTACTTGGGCAGCAAACGATCGGGAACGGCCCACAGTCCTAGTAGAAGAAGACAAGGAAATAGACGAAATTTTTGACAAGGCTCAAGTGGTCCTCTCAGAACACTGTCTCACCCTCCAACGTACTGCTGTTACCTTAACAGTCCAAGGAGATTTGCCAGAGTGGGAAGAAGAGGATTTAGAGGCTCTCAACGAAGAAGAAGAGGATTCCGATGATGACTATTATGAAGAACTGGCAACCTTTAGCCATAAAAACCGCCAATATGCGATTTATACCCCTCTAGATCCCTTTTTTATTCCAGCCCGTCAAAATTCTAATGGTAAATTAGATTTGCTCTCAGAAGAAGAGTTTGAAAAAATCGAACCTACTCTCCAATATATGTTTGAAGAACAAATTTTTGATGACTTAGAATAGGGTCAAGATTTAACAATGAAGCGCATCTAACATCGAAGGAACCATTGTTAATTGTTAATTGTTAATTGTTATCCGATTGTCAATGGGGATCGATTCAGAAATTGCTGCTATCGTAGTAAATGACTTTTTGTGTAAATCCTAGAAAAACATCTGAAATGAAAGCTGTTCGACAGATTAAAAAGACATGGTATTACTGGGCCATTCTTCCGGCTACCTGCGGTATATTTGCGTGGCAGGGTTGGGCCTGGTGGAGCTGGGTAAGCAGCCCGCCGGTCCAAGCAGAGTCCGTCCAGTCGTCAGAAGATATGGCAGTTACCATTAAAATTCCTCTAGGAACTTACGGTCAGCAAATAGGTAAAGATTTGGAAGCAGCGGGGATTATTCGTTCTGCAGGGGCCTGGGATTTGTGGCTTAAGTGGTTGAAGTTGCAAAATCGAAATTTGGAGTTTCAAGCCGGTACTTACCGACTGTCGCCAACGGAAAATCTGGGGGCGATCGCCGAGAAAATCCTCAGCGGCGATGTTCTTAAGCTCAGTTTTACGATTCGAGAGGGATGGTCGATTCGAGAAATGGCGGAATATTTTGAGAAAAGGGAGTTTTTCTCGGCTGAGGAATTTATTGAGGCTACTAAAAATATCCCTTATAGCGATTATCCTTGGTTGCCTCCAGATTTACCTCATCTGGAAGGCTTTTTATTTCCAGATACTTACAAAATTATTGCGGATAATCTTACTCCAGAAGCACTTATCGGCCAAATGTTGGCACACTTTGAGGAGGTGGCATTACCAATTTATGAAATGGGGAAAACAGAAACGGATTTAGAACTCAACGAATGGGTGACTTTGGCTAGTATTGTGGAAAAGGAAGCGGTTGTTTCTTCAGAAAGAGGTATCATCGCGGGAGTGTTTAGTAATCGCTTGGAAAGGGGTATGCTTTTAGGGGCAGATCCGACGGTAGAATACGCTTTGGGTATCCGTCAGACTAAGGATAAGCCTTTGACTTTTGCACAGGTGGAAACTCCTTCTCCTTATAATACTTATCTCAATGTTGGTTTGCCGCCAACGGCGATCGGCAGTCCGGGACAGGCAAGTTTAAAAGCGTCTCTTTATCCCGAAGAAACTGAATATTTGTATTTTATGGCTAGATATGATGGAACTCATATCTTTAGTCGCACTCTGGCAGAACATAATGCGGCGATCGCTGAGGTAGAAAGTTCCCTATCTTCTCAATAGTGTTTTCTTCAAATGGGGGATGGGTGCATCTCCATAAAAAAACTCCTCACTGGATAGATGCACCCATGAAATTCTTCTTAAATAGCAATTAGCAATTAACAATTAACAATTAATAATTAATAATTATTTTTATGTCCTGGGGTAAAATTTTAGAACCTGACTTAGTTCTGGGCGGCTCGGTTGTAACTCTGACACCAGAAATTATTCAAAAACATAATCTTTTGGGATTAGTATTAGATGTAGATGAAACCTTGGTTCCTATCCAGGAAAGTACGGCTTCTCCACAACTGGCTCAATGGATAGAAGAAATTAAATCTGTTGTTTCTGTTTGGTTAGTTAGCAATAATTTAAGTCAGTCGAGAATAGGTCGTATTGCTGAATCTTTGAACGTGCCTTATATGCTAGGTGCCGCTAAACCTTCCCGTCGCAAGTTAAAACGGGCTGTGGAAGCTATGAATTTGCCTCCAGAGAAAGTGGCAATGGTGGGCGATCGCCTTTTTACTGATGTTTTGGCGGGTAATCGCTTGGGTATGTTTACTATTCTCGTGGAACCGATGTTGGATGCTAACGAAACTGCCAGACCAGATCCAATTCACTCTTTTGAAGTTTGGCTTTCTCAAGCTTTAGGTGCTTCCTTAAATGTCTCAAAAGGCAAGAGGCAATAGGCCATAGGCCATAGGCAATAGGGACGAATCGTTGAATAAAACTTTCTCAAGAAAAACTTTCTGTTTGGGAGCATCGAATCTTTGTAAAAATAGAAAATGGCTAATCGAAGACAGGCTAATAGCTAATCGCTAATTGTGTTCTCTAAAAAATGCAATTAGCAATTAGCTATTAGCAATTAGCGTTGAATTGTAGGTTTTATTCTGGCATTGCAGTGGAACCTTTCTGTGATTGCCTCTTGCCTAATTATTAACTTCTGCCATTTCAATTACGCTACCCTTCCAATCTTTTACTAAGAAATTTAGAGGCTTTTCTCTGCGAATTTTATATTTAACTCCGCGCATTTGGACGCGCATTAAGATTTGCTCCAAACAGTCTTTATCAAAGCAAACGTGACGCTGACGGTTTTTTGTTCCCAAACTCGCCCCACTAATGACGTGAACTTGAGTATTTTTCATCAGTTGATACCACAAACCGTCTCCGGCAAAACTGCCATCGGCGATGCCGTTTCTGTTGACATCGGTGGATAAGTACAAGGGATCTATGCCGGTGGCTCCTAAAGTTTGTTCGTAGTTGTAATAATAATGCAGGGGAACCTCTGCTACTGGCAGTTCGAGAATCCCTTCGTAAAATTGTTGGGCTAAGGCCAAATCTGAGACCATAATCGTGTAAACTTTTGGGGCGCTGGTCAGAAACATCCACATGGCCACGGCGTAGGCTGCCAGTAGCATGACCATGATTCCTTGGGTGGAAAAGATGGTCTCTCCAAGTTCGGGTAAAAAAGCACTTAAATGTAAATGATAAAGCTGAAAACTCATAATAGAGATTGCTAAGATTCTCAACAAACTATTATCACTGTAATCGATTCTTTCGGGCGATCGCCACCCGAACCTATTCTAAAATCTCAAAGCTCTTTTTTTCAGAGGAAATGACACTAACAAGGGTTTTCGTGTATGGGACTCTCAAACCAGGAGAGTCAAATTATCGACGCTACTGCGAGGGGCGCGTCTTAGAGAGTTTTCCGGCGATGGCCTACGGTCAATTATTTGCTCTCCCTTTTGGTTATCCCGCTATGACTGAAGGCCAGTCTATTGTGCGTGGAGTGGTTCTGACTTTTGAAGATTCATCTATTTTCTCCAAATTAGATCGGTTGGAAGATTATCATCCCAACCGCCACCCGGACGAAAACGAATATCAGAGGTTGGCGATCGACATTTTCAGTAGCGATCGCCAACCTCTGGGAAAGGCTTGGGCCTATATTATGGGTTCCGAAAAAGTTCGGTCTTATGGAGGCATTCTGTTGCCCGAAGGTAGCTGGCCAGCTTGCTAGTTCAAGAAACCCGGTTTTTTGAAAAAACCGGGTTTCTGAGATACCCAGAGTGGAGGTGAATTAATGAAAATTCAAGTCAAAAATCTTGGGGCCTTAAAACAAGCGGAATTCACCCTTGGCGATTTTACGATTATTTGTGGCGGCAACAATACGGGCAAAACTTACGCCACTTATGCCCTGTTTGGTTTTTTGTTGACTTGGCGACATAAGGTTTCCCTAGAAATTCCCAACGCTAAAATCGAGGAACTTTTAAGCGAAGGGCTAACTCGCATCGATATACGGGAATATGTCGGAGGAACTCAAGAAGCGATCGCTAAAGCTTGTAAAGCTTATACTCGGCAATTGCCCAGAATTTTTGCAGCCCCTGCAGAGCGATTTAAAGAAACTAGCTTTCGTATCGTCTTGGATACTCAAAATATTCTTTTGACAAATACATTTAAACGGAATATCGGCACTGCTAAAGCAGAACTTTTTTCCCTCGATAAAAGTGAGGAAAGCACGGAATTAGTTGTTACTCTTTTGGCAGGAAAAGAAAGGGTAAAAATTCCCATCCAAATATTAGATGATATTATGGCTGATGCCCTCAAAGATATTATTTTTTCTCAACTATTTCCCAATCCTTTTATAGCAAGTGCAGAGCGAACTGGTGCGGCTATTTTTCGTAAAGAGTTGAATTTTGCCCGCAACCGCTTGCTGGAAGAAATGGGTCAAGCTGACAAGAAAATAGAGCCAATGGAACTGCTATTCAAAGAGTACCAAGATTACGCTCTGCCAATTAAAACTAATGTAGATTTTACGCGGGAACTGGAAATAATCTTTAAGAAAAGTAGTTTTATTGCCGACAATCATCCAGATATCTTGACAGATTTTGCCGATATAATCGGTGGCGAGTACGCGGTCACTCGCAACGATGAGCTTTATTATCTGCCCAGAGGTAAACGGGTGAAGCTTTCTATGGACGAAAGTTCTAGTGCCGTGCGTTCTTTACTGGATATTGGGTTTTACTTGAGACACCAGGCACAAGTTGGCGATTTATTGATGGTTGACGAACCGGAACTCAATTTACATCCAGAAAACCAGCGTCGCATTGCCAGATTGTTTGCCAGATTGGTAAACGTCGGCATTAAAATATTTATTACTACCCACAGCGATTATCTTATTAAAGAATTGAATACGTTAATCATGCTTAACCACGATAAACCGCATCTCAAAGATATTGCGGAGACAGAAGGTTATCGAAGAGAAGAGCTAATCTCAGCTAAAAAAATTAAAGTTTATATTGCAGAAGAAAGATTAATAAAATTAGATGGGAAAAGCAAAAGAAGCAAATGCCAAACCCTGACGCCCGCAGACATCGACCCTGAGTTTGGCATTGAAGCTCGTAGTTTTGATACCACTATCGACGCGATGAATCGAATTCAGGAGGCCATCGTCTGGGGGGCTGATTGATGTCCGATGTTGCTATCCTTAAGCAGATGATTAAAGAAAGCGCTACGTTACCATTGTCAGAACAACAAAATGGCAAGCGCTTAAGTTATGCCGTCGTCCTAACAGAACCTCAGCCAAACCTCAAAAATAGTTATTCCGTAACGATTAATGGAATGCCAAAACATGATGAGGTTATTGTTATTAAAGCAGATGCTTTTCCCGCACCAAGAGAAATTTTTAAAGGAAAAAAAGGTGAGTGCAAGCGAGCAGATTTTGTCGTTATTGCTAATACGAATATAGAAAAAATCATCCTCTGTATTGAGATGAAGAAAAAGAAAGGCTTGAATAAAACAATTATCCAGCAGCTAATAGGGGCAAAATGTTTTGTTAATTATTGCCAAGAAATAGGAAAAGCTTTTTGGCATCAACAGAACTTTCTTGATGGTTATCAATACCGATTTGTTAGCATTGGGCATATTAGTATGTCAAAGAAAAAAACCCGCCCTTATTCTCGAAATAAATGTAAGGACTCCTCAAGTGGTATGCACGACTGCCCCGAAAGAATGCTAAGAATCAGTTCCCAAAATGTTCTTGAATTTAATTACCTAATTTATGGCTAAAAAATGGCAAGGGGAACTAAAGAAGACCGATAGAGAAACCCGGTTTTTTGGAAAAACCGGGTTTCTGGGATAGAGAGTTTCTGGGATAATCTGTTCTTAAGACCGACTTTCTAGAATTTCCTAATTTTGAGGGACAGGGCCAGCAGCTTTGGGAATCTGAACTATGGGAGCATTGATAGTCAAAATGGCCGCGTTGGGATTAATAATTTCGACTATCGGTTCGTTTAAAGCGATGTGAACTGGTTCTGGTTCGGGAGTTGTCGCTAATTGAGGCCAGAAAGAACGACTGCCAGGGATAATACCGGACAACATCGCCAGAAATAAGGTTGCAAAAGCAGTTCCACCCCAAAATAGAGCTAACTTCGGTCGGCGATCGAGGCGACAATAAACTTTCCTAATAGTTTGCTCTACTGGTTCCGATGCTGGTGGGGCTGGCATCTTTTCCAAGTTAGAATGCAGTTGCAAAAGTTGATTATATAAATATCTAGCCAAGCTATCCCTAGCAATTAGTCCTTCGACTTCACGGCGTTCTCGAGCCGTTACTTCTCCATCTAGGTAAGCGCTAATTAACTCAAACAACTCCTTTTCCATAGTATTTTTTTTACGGTTTTGATGCCCCCGTTCTGAATTATTATCGCGATCGAATTTCTCAGTCATTGTTAAACCACCTACTTTTAGTTTCTTTGGGAAATTTTGTGGAATTGAAACTCTTCAATTCGCCATAATCTGAATTTTGTGGAGTTTAAGACTCGACTTTTTTTTAATTAAGATGCCTTTAGGGTCAATTGGTTCCCTGTTTTTTTTAGGCATATTAATTAGATTAATGATTTATAGCAGAATAACACCGATGGATTTTAAGCAATTAATTTTTTTTAGCAATGGTGAATTGACGAAGGAATCAATGGAACTTACTCGCTATCGAGATATTTTTGTAACTGTAGTTGTAATCTTTGGCGAGCTCTTGCAATTCGCGATTTAACAGTTCCCAGAGAAACGCCAGTGATTTCGGCTATTTCTTCGTAGGCCAAACCGTCTATTTCCCTTAAAACTATGGTGGTGCGGAAGACTTCTGGCAATTCGGCGATCGCCTCGCGGAGTTGATCGTAAAACTCTCGTGTTGTCAAGTCTTCGTCTGGACCGGGAGCGTCGGCGGCAATTTCCCAATCCATTTCCCCATCGTCGAGGGTGCGGGGTGCATCCAGAGACAGGGGAGGTCGCATCCGCTTGCGCTTGCGGAGCTCGTCGTAAAAGAGATTGGTCGTTATACGACTCAACCAACTGCGAAATTTAGCCGCTTCTTGCAGGCGTCCAATATTGCGGTAAACTCGAATCCAGACTTCCTGAGCCAAATCGGCCCTATCTTGCCAGTCAGGGGCTAAGTGATAGAGAATCTTATCAACATGGGGCTGATATCGGCGCAGCAGTTCTGCAAATGCGGTTCGATCTGGGCGATCGCCTTCTTGGCATCGCAGAATTAGATCGTGGTTAGAAAGTTTGTTGGGTGGCAATTCCACTGTCGGAACGCTTGCCTCCACTGAAGACCAGGCTATTGAGATAAATTGACTCATGGTGAATAAGGAATTCGTAGGATTCCTTTTACAAGGACGAGGTTTTGGTTAGCTGGGTTCCTTCTCTTCGCAAGCTCCAATGCTGACCCAACTGCTCGAACCGTCGGCCCAATGTTCTTTTTTCCAGATGGGGGCGTTGTGTTTGAGGGTGTCGATGCCGTAGCGACAGGCCTCAAAGGCCTCTGAACGGTGGGGACAGCCTACGGCGACTAAGACGCTAATTTCTCCTATTTCTAGATGTCCTATTCGATGGTGGATAACGACGCGGTTAACGTCCGGCCAGCGATCGCGTATTTCTGCTGCGATTTGCTGGAAAACACGGAGGGCCATCGGTTGATAAGCTTGATATTCCAGAGAAATTACTGGTTTACCATCGGTGCGATCGCGCACCATACCGCTCATCAGTACCACCGCCCCATTAGCCGGTTCGTCTGCCAGAGCATATATTTCTTCAAGAGAAAGGGGCGCTAAAGTAATAGCAAAACTGTCTTTGGTTTCCGTTTTTTCACTTAAATAAAAGTTCATTTTTTGGGGGAATAGGTAATAGGGAATAGGGAATAGGGGAATAGGGGATTAAGCAGATAACAGGCAATAGCCGCGTTCTACACGCAGATAACAGGCAATAGCCGCGTTCTACACAATTAACAATTAACCATTTTTCCCGCTTCCTAAAAGATACAATAAAGCCATGCGAACCGCAATACCGCTGGTTACTTGCTGAGAAATTAAACTAAATTCTGGGTCGTCCATCAAATCGGAGCTAATTTCGACACCGCGATTTACCGGACCTGGGTGTAGAATTTTCACTTGGGGTTTGCAGGTTTTTAAACGTTCTCTGGTAATACCAAATAACTGATGATATTCTCTCAAACTCGGCAACAAATGAGCGGTCATCCGTTCTTTTTGCAAGCGCAAAGTCATCACAAAATCGGCATTTTCTAGAGCGGGTTCTATCTGCCAATGTAAAAATAATTTACCCGGTCTATTCTTGCCTTGTTCGGCAAAGAATTGTGGTACTAAAGTTGGGGGACCGGCTAGGTGCAATTCAGCCCCAGTAGCAGTCAAGCTCCAAATATTAGAACGGGCTACCCTAGAATGTAAAATATCGCCAACAATGGCTATTTTTTTACCTTCTAAAAGTTCGAGGCGAGGTCGGTCTGGGTCTATTAAGCGACAAATAGTAAATAAGTCTAATAAAGCTTGGGAAGGATGTTGGTGTTGCCCGTCGCCGGCATTGAGAACCCGAACTGAAGAACCGCTAGAATCTAAACAAGAGGCGATCGCTGCAACTACTCCTGCTTGTTTGTGACGAATTACCATCAGATCGGTTCCCATGGCCAAATAAGTTTTTGCCGTATCTAAAATAGTTTCTCCTTTAGTTAAAGAAGAACTCCCAGGAGCAAAATTCAACGTATCCGCCGAGAGTCGTTTTGCGGCTAATTCAAAACTATTGCGGGTGCGTGTGGAGGGTTCAAAAAATAAATTTGCTACTACTTGACCTTGCAATGCGGGTACTTTTTTCATTCGCCTTCCTAATACTTCTTGAAAACTGGAGGCAGTTTGCAAGACGATATCGTATTCATCGGCGGTGAAGTCTGCAAGGGAGAGAATATGACGGCGAGTCCAGGTTGCATTGGGCATTTCAATTAACAATTAATCATATGGAAACTCGGTTTTTCGGTATCTGGTGAAACCCGGTTTTTTAGAGAATACCAACGCCGGCGCATCTTGTAGGTCCTGCGTACCGAAGTGGAACCCGACGTATTTGTTGGGTTCCACTTCGGTACGCACAACCTACGAATGGTATTTTTTTATTTTGGCGAAGGTATTGTTAGAAAAACCGGGTTTCTTGACCTGCGGCAATCTTAAATATGACTTTGGAGCCAAAAGATAGCGCTGTCTTCATCGCTAACTCTTTCTCCTTGAGGGAGAGACGGACGTTTTATCGTTACCACTGGAATGCCTAGTTCCCGTGCGGCAATAATTTTAGCGTAGGTGGCATCGCCGCCACTATTTTTACTAACTATTACCTCAATTTCGTACTTTTGCAAAAGCGATCGCTCTTCGTCGAGGGAAAAAGGCCCGCGTTCGGTCAGTAGTTTTCCAAAGGGTATGGGTATTTGCGGTGGGGGCGGGTCGATCGCTCGCATTAAAAACCAGAACTCTTGGAGGCGGGCATAAGCGGCCAACTCTTGCCGACCGATGGTCAGAAATACTCGCTGATGGCCCAACTGGGATAAAACTTCGGCTGCTTCTTCGTTACTCTCGACCTCGATCCAGCCATCGCCCTGGGTTCTTTCCCAAGCAGGACGGACCAGCATTAAATGGGGGATGCCGGCCCTAGGGGCGGCGATCGCTGCATTGAAGGAAATTTCAGCGGCAAAAGGATGGGTGGCATCCACCAGCAAATCTATTTCCCATTCCCGCAGATAGTCTGTCAGCCCAGAGACACCGCCAAAACCGCCGATTCTGGTAGTGGTGGATGAGATAACAGGTTTGCGAGTCCTACCTGCTAGGGAAGCGATCGCCTCCAAACCGTCTATTTTCGATGCTTTGGCGACTAACTTCGAGGCTTCGGCAGTACCCCCCAAAATCAACACTCGTTTCATATCAATTAGCAATTAACAATTAGCAATTAACAATTTTATTGTTCTTGCTGTGGTGGAGCTAATTGTTGGACGAAGGTTTGATGTTCTGCCGAATTAATTCCAGTTTGTAAGACTGCCAAAACTTGCGGCATATTTCCTTGGAGCATGGCTGCAACATCCAGACACAATCCCGGAAAAACTTGAGAACGGATGATGCCTTGGGAATTGGGAGTTAAAGATATATAATCCTCATCCACCAAACTAAACCAATCAATTTTTTGTTCGAACACCTGCCACACGAAATATTCCTGGATGCCGCTGCGGCGATAGGCCCGTTTTTTATTTCCTAAATCTATTGCCGCACTGCTGGCAGCAACTTCTACGATAAGTTCTGGGGAACCTTCCAAATAGCCGTCGTCGCCGATGCTGGAGCGTCCGCCGCTTTCTGGGTTAATTAGTAACACGCCATCGGGCTGCAGTTCGTTTTCTATGTCCAAACGGAGGGTTGGTTCGATACCCTTATGCAGTTGGGGCGTGGCTGCTTTGTAGGTCCACAGCCAACCGATTATATTGCCGTGGGGTTCGGCGTGGGTTGTAAAACGTAAGGGGGATGCCATATAAACAACTCCTTCTATTAGTTCGGCTTTTTTAACTTCTGCCATGGCGCGGTAGCGGCGCTCGAACTCGTGGCGAGTCAAGCGATCGCCATTTTCTAAGGGCGGTAATTCTAAGGGCGGTAATTTTTGGGAAGAAGTTTCCCGAGTGGCGGTGGTGGATAGCGGTAGTGAAGAAGTCATGTTCCTAGCTTCCATAATTAACAATTGACACGAAAAAAGCTCGGGAGTAAGGTCACGCCCCGCCTTTTCAAAGCGGGGCGG
>CAZUCT010000049.1:0-12578 GCA_964619285.1 uncultured bacterium
CCTTTCAGGCGCGACCTGGAGAATCTGCGTGGTTTTAACCCGCAGAGTGTCAAATCATTGCAATTTGCAACCTTTTTACGGATTGACTTACGACTGCTCCGTGTCCGTTTTTTATCTGTGTCCGACTGCCCGTCGGCCACTTCTGAGAACAAATCTAGTTGTATGGTATTTTCTAAGGCTCGTTGAGTTGTGGTTTTCTGTTTGGTTATCACAGAAGCTACAACTGTTTCTTGAATTGGTTTTAAAATTGTGTTACCCGCACTAAGGATATTAATGGCTGCATTAACATCTCTATCGTGAAAAGTATTGCAATTTAAACAAACCCATTCCCGTACATCTAATTCTTTTTTACCACCTTTAAACCCGCAGCGCGAACACTTTTGGGAGGTGGGTTCCCAACGATTAATAACTTTAAACTCCCGTCCATATTTGTTAGTTTTATATTCAAGCATAGTTCTAAAACTACGCCATCCAAAATCACTAATTGCACGAGATAACTTAGGATTCTTTACCATGCCAGAGACGTTTAAATCTTCCCAAATAATCGTTTGATTTTCACGAGTTAATCTGGTAGATAGCTTCTGAAGAAAATCCTCCCTAATGTCTTTAATTTGGGCATGAAGTTTAGCTACTCGAAGGCGAGCTTTTTCCCGTCTTTTAGAACCTTTTTGACAACGAGATAATGACTTTTGAAACCGTTTGAGTTTTTTGAGGTTTCTCTTTAAAGGCTTAGGAGCATTAATTTTCTCACCGTTGCTTAGGGTTGCAAAGGTGGTTATGCCTAAATCTATTCCGACGGAATGACCGTTCAGTTCAAGGGGTTCTGCATTAGTTTCAACTACAAAACTGACGAAATAGCGATTAGCTGCATCTTTTATAATTGTTGCCGAACTAGGTTTAGATGGCAATGGTCTTGACCAAACTACCTTAACCTTTCCGACTTTAGTTAATTTAATTTTGTGTTGTCCAACCTTAAAATTGTTGGGCATAAATCTGGCAGATTGTCTGGATTTTCTACTTTGGAAATTGGGAGACTTTGACTTAGGCCCTTTGCGTTGGCCGTTTCAACCTTCAAAGAAGTTTTTGTAGGCAGTATCCAAGTCGTTAAGAGATTGTTACAACGGAGTAGATCCTACTTCATTCAACCATGAAACTAATTTTTTTTCCTGAGTTATAAATTGCTTTTGCAAATCTCCATTACTAGGCTTTTTCTCCTTTTGAGAATAGAGTGTATTACAATGAGCTAATGCTTGATTCCAAACATAACGACAACATCCAAATAGTTGATTTAATTTGACTTTTTGCAGATCCTTCGGATAAATGCGATATTTGTATCTTGCTTTCATCTTTCGACCTCCGATGAAATTAATAAGACCCTTTAACGGCGCAAGCCCAAATTACCAATTGCCATTGATAGCTTGAATGCATCATACAATCTATTTTACCACACAAAAGTCCCTAACTACCAATTAATAAAAGCCGCCCTAAAAGGGCGGGGCTTTAAACCCATTTTTTTGGTAAGTCAAATCCCATTTTAGAAAAGCATGACAGGAATTTTAGCAGGGATTCAACGATTGGTGCTAGCACTGAGCTATGTTGGGTTGGGATTGGGGTGTGTCCCCGGTCTGAGGATGAATCGGGCCACTATCGCCCTGGTGGGGTCTGCAGGACCGATCGCCTGCGTGGACTCTGAACGTGGAGGACATGGCGGGCCATTGATGGGCCCGCGATTTTCTTAAATGACACTCGATCGCTGGTTAGCACTCCGTTCGCTCTCAGCCTAACGCGATCGCTCGCATATGGTTTTGGGAACACCTCCGTTTCGGGTTCCCCCTGACAGTAAGGGGCTTGTTAAAAAATAAACTACCAGTCTCTTGTAGGTAGGGCGCGCGCGAACCTCCACCCAACATCGGTATCTTATTAAATTGCAAGTCCCTAACGATTCTCCCAGTAGCTTACTAGAGATTGCTTTCTAGTTAAGAAATTCAAGCCAAAGGCTTCAACCATTCCCACTACTATCGTCCCTATGGAAAATACAGATTTTATAGTTCGGCTCGCGGCTGCCTTTCTGCTCGGTTGTGCCCTTGGGTTGGAACGTCAATGGCGGCAGCGCATGGCGGGGCTGCGCACAAATACCCTCGTAGCTACGGGAGCCGCTTTATTTGTAACCTTCTCGGTCCTCATGGGGGATGATGCCAGTCCCACTCGCGTTGCCGCTCAAATAGTCTCCGGCATTGGATTTCTCGGAGGGGGCGTAATTTTGCGAGAAGGGTTAAGTATTTCTGGCTTAAATACGGCAGCAACTATTTGGTGTGCTGCCGCCATTGGTTGTTTTTGCGGAGCGGGATTCATCTTTGAGGCATTTATCGGCACCTTAGTCGTCTTGCTCTCGAATACTATTTTAGCTCCCATAGACAATCGACTCGCCCGTCGAGCCGGACAATCCTTTAAAAGGACTGAATTAGAATTGTGCTATCAATGTTCTTTTCTATGTCACAGCCAAGACGAAGCTCTGTTGAGAGCTTTATTAATCCAAGCTCTCAGCAATAGCGATCTGAAACTGCGTTCTTTGCGCAGCGAAAATTTAGATTTAGATTTAGTTGAAGTGCAAGCCGAAACGATCGCTCAAACTCGTAACGATCGCCTTTTAGAACAAATCATCAGTCGATTAAGTCTGGACTTGGGAGTAAAAGCTGCCAGTTGGCGAATTATCGAACAACAGTTTTGATAAGTTTTGCCAATCCCAAACACGCCGAGACTGAATATAGCAACCCTATTTGACACAACTCAAATAGGGTTGCTATAGACTCTCCCTCAGTTAAGCGTTAAGAGTTAAGAGTTCCCGACAACTGCGGCGAAGTCTAATCTCAGCGAGGCACCCTCCAATCATGTCAATGCCACCCAGAACAGTAAAATCGAAACCACACTCATCACGCCGATTAAACGATCGAACTCCTCAAACGTTCGCGGCAACTTAACTTTCACGGACTTAAAAATAAACCAATAAGCCAACCAACCAATAGCAATAACAAGCAAAGCTTTGAGAACATTCTTCAGGTTATAGGCATCGTAGTAAACCGCATTTGCTGCAAACAGCCCGCCTATCAATAACCCTACTGCCAGCCAAAACCCCAATCTTAACCCTTCTCCTTCCTCTCTTTTGCCGTGGGGCAGGAAGATAAACTTAGCAAAGGAAATAGCCGTTCCCACCGCCACCAGATTCATAGCCCAATTCTGCCAGGGCAACAGATTTTTCATCGTCAACACCTTCGCCCCAAAACCCGACAACAGAGGAAAACCAGAAATTGAGAATCCCGCGATCGCCAAAGCAACCCATAGCTCCGTATCGATCCGTTGGTGTTGCAATTCTTTAAAATTTCGACTCGGCAAAGCACCCGCGAGCATAAACAGCGACGATTTTACCAAACCATGAGTCAGGGCATAAAAGCCACCCACGGCGGGCGCGGAGAGGATAAAACCTAATTGAGAAACCGTGTGAAAGGCTAACATCCGCTTGCTATCCTTTTCAAACACCGCATAAGAAACTCCCAAAATCGCAGTTGCCACCCCAAAAAACCGAACTATGGGATTAATACCATCTAATATTAAAGCGCAGCGGAGCAACGGAAAGACGGCCGCTTTGACCACAACCCCCGATAGCATAGCAGAAACCGGGGTTTCCGATTCTGAGTGGGTCAACGGCAACCACAACCCGGATACAAATACCCCCCCCTTAGTCAATAGTCCCATAAAGATGAGGGCCAGTGCCTCTGGTGGCGAACCTTCCAAACCTTCAAAACTAAAGGAATTATGGGTTTGATATACTAGCACTGCCCCCACTAGATAAAACAACATTGCTGTGTTGCTGATAAAGAGATAACGCAAAGAGACCCAAATCGAGCGATCGCTCCTGGGATAGGCAACTAATAAAGAACTGGCAATGCCGCTTACCTCTAGCGCCACATATAAACTAATAAAATCCGTACAAACAAATGCGGCATTGAGACTTCCGTGCAGAATGACCAGCTGCCCGTAAAAAAAATCTGTCTTGTCGGTTTGCCAGCAGTAGAGGATAACCGCCCCCGTTACCAGCGCGCTAGTCAAGATAAAATAGCCGCTCAATTCATCGATATATAGCGTTACGCCAAAACTATCGAGTAATTGCAGCGACAGCGGCGAAGAGAAAAATAAATTTAACCCATACCCAAACGTGGCAATGGCTGTAAGTATCGCCAGATAGCGATCTAGTTTTGGTATTATAAAAATCGTAAATCCCGCGAAAAATGGCAGGACGATCCAAGCGATTGTAATCGTATTCATGGTGTATTATTCTTTTCGATTGCCGTTTTTGGAATAGCCAATTAGCAATTAGCGATTAGCAATTAGCAAAATCGGTAAGTTTTTGGATTTATTCAGCAAGTCCTAAGTTAAAACAGATATTTCACAGCAACCCGCGATAGCGAACAAACAGCAAAATCACCGCCCACGAACCCAAGGCAACCTTAACCGCCACCAGAATATTAAGCACCGGAATCGCCCCGCCGCTAACTAACCCGCCCAACTCGCCGTGGGGGAACTCTACTCCTATTAAAGTAATCGCTGCCAAGACGATAAAAATTAAAACCGAAATCTTCTCCCAAGTAGCCGCATTCCAGCGCTTGTATAGAGAATAGATTAACTCCATCGAGGAAGTAATCGCCACTAAACCGATGGCGGTACCCCCTGCCACCCCCGCAGCGAAACCGCCGCCGGGGCTCAAATGCCCGCGAATCGCCAATTCTATCCCAATCAAAGCGGCGATCGTCGCCCCCAGACGCGCTAAGACGATAGAAGGGCGATCGCTAAACTGATAAATTTGACACGAAGGCTTTTCGTTGGCGAGCAGATATTTAACCCCCAAAATTGAAATCGTAAACACCACCACTTCAAAAATAGTGTCGTACAAGCGATTTCTGAAAATGATGCCCGATACCGCATTGGGAACCCCGCTATCGGTTACAATCGCTTCGACGATATTCAATTGCGATGAGTCTATTGCTAGGGAATTAGAAGTGAAAAGCACTTTGACGTATAATGCTATTCCCGCCAGAAGATAAATCCATTTCATTAATGCTGCTCCGATTTGGTTGCTAAGGTGTTTAGATATTTTAAAACGGTTCCCGACGGCGCTTCCTCCTGGAGGATTTCATGGAGGCGCTGGATCCTAATAGTTGTCTGATAGGGTGGGACTTCTTTCTCGTTTTCTTCTATTTCCGATTTGACGCAGATGGCGTGAAGTTCCCGTTCCATAAGCGCCTGCTGCAAAGAGTCTTTACGATCGTAAGGAACCACCTCCAGACGCAGATACTTCTTGCCAAAAATCCTCCGCAAGTCCAAGAGTAATTTTCCCAAGGGGCTATCCTCCGGTAGAACAGGCGTCTCGCCTGTTTCCGGTGCTTCGCTTTCCAGAGTTCCAAGCTTCACCACCATTGACGAGCGAACCGCTACAATATAAAGCGTAATCGCCAGCAAAGTACCCATTAAAGCTTCCGTCAACGCTACATCTGCCGCACCCAAGAGTGCATATACTAATGCTGCTACCGCTCCTAATATTCCTCTGATAATCAAAACCCGATATGGATTTGACTGTAGCACTAATATTATAGAACTTAATGGTAGTAGTGCTACGATAATATAAACATAAATCTCAACCATGGGTTTTTTCCTTGTTAGAACAATAAGCTAAAACATATCCTAACATTGTATTCCAAATTGCCAAAGAAATAAAGGCTAGGATTAGCAACGGCCATTCCTTGGGGAGTTTCAGCAGCAGTCCGAAAGCGATCGCCATCGAACCCAGAGTATCTGCCACCGACAGACTGTGAAGTTTAAACAAAACCGATCGCCTGCGCAGCAAATGGGAAGTGCCCCAAAACCAGAAGAAAATGCCCAAACCGATACAGCTATAAGCTAATACATCAATCATATTTCGTCCAATCTTTTTAGTATGTGTGCTAACAACATAAAGCCCGCGTTACCTACGCTTAAAATCAGCACTCCCACCAAACCTATCATCCAATCGTCGCGGAATACAGAGACTACTAAAATCATCATTGATGTTTTCGTAGCGATACTGGCAAATGCTAACATATTTTCCCAGACGTTCTCATCTTCCCACGCTTTATAAATAGGTATCAGCAGAGCAAGAATCATCGCAATTAAAATCGAGTTATTGATGAAATTCATTCCTTTTTCCCTCTCGTACTCTATGTACTTCGTACCAGCCCAGTTCGCGATGTTTTAAAAGAATATTTTCGGGGGTATTCGAGCCAAACTCAAGTTCGTACTGACCCCGATCGCGATACTTTAAAACAATCGTTTTCGGCGTAAAGGTAATTAGAAATATATCTAAGAAAATCAAACCTTGCGAGCGTCGAGGTGGCACTTTTGCCATCACCACATCTTCCTCGTCGTGGGGGTTAAAAATCATCTCAAATGCTTCCTTATAGGCGATCGGAATCGCCTCCACAAGCTCCCACAAGGCCCGCAACCAATCTGTTATAGCTCCCTTCACCCTGTGATTGTGGGGCAAAATCAGAGCTATAGTTACGCCGATGAGGATATTTGGCAAGCTCAGATCTGCAGTGAGCAAAAACCAGATAACCAGTCGCAATATCAGATTTAGATATCCAATCATGTCAATGCCACCCAGAATAATAAAATCGAAACCACACTCATCACGCCGACCAAATGATCGAACTGCTCGAACGTTCGCGGTAATTTAACTGTCGCCCCTTTAAAAAATAACCCATGAGCTAACCAACCAATTGCTATAACAGCGATCGCCTTGACGATGTTTTTAATGTTATATGCTTCCCAATAAAACCCATTTGCTACAACCAGTCCGCTGATTAATAACCCGATTCCCAACCAAAAACCGCTCCTTAACTGCTTTCCTTCCTCTTTATAAGGTAAGAATATAAATTTCGCCAACGATATTGACGTTCCCACCGCAACAACATTCATCACCATCTCTTGCCCTGGCAACATCTGTTTCAGAGTCAATACCTTCGCTCCAAAGCCGGACAATAAGGGAAAGCCCGATATCGATAACGCTGCTGCTACTAAGGGAATCCACAAAGCCCTATCACTATGTCGCTCTTGCAATTCCTCGAATTTTCGACTCGGCAAAGACCCCGCGAGCAAGAATAGTGTTGATTTTGCCAACCCGTGACTCAGGGCATAAAACCCACCTACTTCCGGGGCCGATAGAATCCACCCTAACTGGGAAACGGTGCTAAAGGCTAAAAGACGCTTGGTATCTTTTTCAAACATGGCATAAGAAACTCCTAAAATCGCAGTTGCCATCCCGAACACCCGAACGATCGGATTAATAGTGTCTAACATTAGAGCGCAACGCACTAAGGGAAAGACCCCCGCTTTGACCACAGCTCCCGACAGCATCGCAGAAACCGGCGTTTCCGATTCCGAGTGGGTCAGGGGCAACCACAACCCGGATACGAATACCCCCCCTTTGGTCAACAGTCCCATAAAAATTAGGGCCAGGGCCTCTGGTGGGGAGTTTTGCAAACCTTCAAAGCTAAAGGAATGATTGGCTTTATAAACTAGCACTGCCCCCACTAGATAAAACAGCATTGCTACGTTGCTGATAAAGAGATAGCGCAAAGACACCCAAAGAGACCGATCGCTTCTCGGATAGCCAATTAATAAAGAACCCGCAATTCCGCTCGCTTCTAAAGCTACATATAAGCTAATAAAATCCGTACATACAAATGCCGCATTGATACTGCCATGCAGAATAACTAGCTGTCCGTAAAAGAAAGTAGTCTTATCGGTTTGCCAGCAGTAGAGAATTACTGCCGTTGTTACCAGGGCATTTGTGATAATGAAGTAGCCGCTTAAGTCATCAATTAATAATGTCACCCCAAAACTATCTAGTAATTCCAGGGACAGTTCCGAGGAGAAAAATAGACTTAACCCGTACCCAAAAGAGACTAATGCAGTCCATATCGCCAGATAGCGATCTAGTTTCGGTATTATAAAAATCGTAAATCCCGCTAAAAATGGGAGAACGAGACAGGCGATCGTAATCGTATTCATGGAGTATTATTTTTTTCGATATCGTTAGTTTCTAACGTTGGATTATCGTGGGCGAGTTTCATCACACCAACTAACATTAAAGCTTGGATCGAAAAACCGATTACGATCGCCGTTAAGATAACTGCTTGGGGCACTGGATCGGCATAAGTTCCACCATCTTTAGCGTTTCCGATAATTGGTGTAAATAAACCATCTCGCGCTGCCACTAACACATAATAAGCAATTACCCCCGTACTCATCACGTCCATAGACACGATTTTCATCAGCAGATTCTTTTTAAAGATAATGCCAAAAAATCCGCATAATATAGTAGCGAATACGAAAGCTTCTAAAATTAACATGGCAATTTTCTGTGGGTTAGTAGGTGGTTATCATGGTTTGGGTTTTGGTAAGTTCTACTTATTTTAAAGGATAAAAGCTGCTCCCAATACTTCTCAATTCAATAAAATTGTAGGTTGGGTGGAGTGAAACAGAACCCAACAGTAACGGTTTTAGGTCGGCTCAGTATAAATACTTAAAAGCTTGGACCTCAAATCGATGGGAAAGGCATCTTCATTTTTGATGGCTCTAATTTTGACGACGAAAATATTTTACCAGAAATGGGCGATCGCCTACAGCTCCCATCGAGAAACCCGGTTTTTTAAAAAAACCGGGTTTCTGAGATTACTTGACCTGCTCTCTACGGCCACCCCTTTCAACCAAGATTGGGGGACAATTTCTCATTGCTCTTTACCTTCCCGAAATACTCGGGGCCCCCGAGAAAAAAATAATGGACTTGTCAAAAAAATCTTAACTATGAATAGTATTTTTGAATACCTAACAAATTTTTTTGTAATTTTAATAACCCTCGCCTTAAGCAGTTGTGGTAGTGTTTCCCCGGAAACCAAAAAAACCGAAATACTCGTGCCAACTGTTACCCCTACTGAAATAGGAACTTTTCCCAACATTTCTACTCCCCAAAAAATAGTCAATCAAAACCTTTCGCCATCTCCTTCTCCTCCTCTTCCCACCAACACCGTTACAGTTAATATTTATTATATTGACAGTCAATGCGAAAATTTAATTCCGATGCCCGTGGCAGTTCCCGAAGATAATTCCCTGGAAGCGGCGGTGGCACAAATTTTAGAATGGCAAGATACTAGAGATTTGAGTTTTAGTTATCGAGTAATTGTCGATCGCCATTGGCATTTAGCTACTATCGATTTGCGGGTTTCTCCTAATTCTCGCCGACAGCTTACTTCTCTTTCTACCTGCGAACAAATTGCTTTATTTAGTAGTTTAGAAAAAACTCTTACTAGCAATTCTATTTGGAATATTAAAGAAGTTCGCTTTACCGAAATGGGAGAAGAAATTTGGTTGTAAGTAACGAACAAATTAAGAAACCCGGTTTTTCAAAAAAACCGGGTTTCTGTTTCTGCTTTGACAACTAGCTTTGCTTACCAAGACATATTTAAAGCCTTTAATTCTTGGGATTGTTTTGCTTTTTCTTGGAGGCGGATAGAAAGGCGATCGCATACCAATTCGCACAACTCAAAAATAATTTCATCTGCAATTTCATAATACGCGCTTACTCCCTCCGGTTTCCGAATAACAAATCCAGCGTCCCTTAAAATTTTTAAATGTTTGGAAACGTTGGCTTGTCCCAAATCGGTATCTTCCATAATTTCCTTAACATTTTTGGGACCAGATTTGAGAGAACACAAAACTAAAATTCGACTTACTTCCGACAAAACTTTAAAGTAATCTGCTACTTGACTTAAAGCTTCAATAGAGGGTTTCTGCATGACTTACTAGAATTTTTTGAACTTGACAATTGAAATAAATTTCGATTCAATGTCGAATTTATTCTTTGATAAGCTTGCTCTTGTTTGATAAAAGAAAAAACGTCACGATTTTGGAATAAAATAAAGCCCGCCACCGCTAACAGAAAATAACCAAAAGCTTTTTGTAACTGTTTGGCATCCACATATCTAGCTAAATAAGCTCCAGCTACAATTCCCAAACTTGCAGCTACAATAAACGAACCCATTAAACTCCAATCTAAAGGAACTTGTCCTAAATATCCCAGAAAACCGGCAACGGAATTACAGGCAATAATTAACAACGAAGTACCAATAGCTTCTTTCATCGGCGTATTAGCTAAAAGTACCAAAGCTGGCACGATCGCAAACCCCCCACCTACACCAACTAAACCCGTTAAAACCCCTACTCCTAACCCTTCTGTTAGCATCCACAACCAACAATATTTACAAACTGGTTTGGGGTAAAAAGCTAAATCCTCGGGTTGAGTTTTTGCCGGAGTTTTGCGACTTTTAGCTATCATAAATCCGGCAGCAACTATCATCATTACGGCAAATAATAACAGTTGAAAACTGCCGGTCACAAAGGGCAACGATGCAATTTTAGCTCCTACAAAGGCTCCTACCATAGTTGCCGAACCAAACATAAAAGCCTTTTTAAGATTAACATTTCCCTGTCGCCAGTGGGGGATAACGCCAATCAAACTTACGGTTCCTACTATTACTAAGGTCATGGCGATCGCTGGTTTGGCAGGCACCCCCATCACATAAACTAAAATCGGTAATGCCAAAACCGACCCACCACCGCCAATTAAACCCAAACTAATGCCAATACAGGTCGCTAAAATATGTCCGATTATCCAAATCATAATAGCTTTTCGTCACCTTTGAAGAGAACCAAGTAGAACAGGCATCCTGCCTGTTATCCGCTAATGGCTAATGGCTAATTGCTAATGGTTATAATTAACAATTAACAATTGACAATTAGCCATTAGCCATTCCCCATTCCCAAGTTTTAAACGGGAGCAAGTCACCTTTGCATATTTATTTTCTCATACTCATACTCATACTCATACTCATACTCAAGAAAAGCGTCTTTTTTGAGTGTGAGTCATGAGTAAGAGTAAGAGTATGAAATTCTCGATAGAGAAAAATTACAAAACTGACTTGCTCCCGTTTTAAACTTGCTGGTTGTAGGGTAATTTTGCTAATAACATTCCCATCGCGCAAGTACCGCTAATTCCAGCAAACATTAAACCTGCACCGACAAAACCGCTTAAAATTAGAAACCACGGGGAGACAAAAGCACCTAAAATTGTTCCCGTAAATACTAGAGTTCCCGCTACTATTTGCACCTGGCGCATCATGCTAATAGGAGCGTTTTTATTTGCCTCTATTTCATAACCCGCCTGTTTCCAAGTTGGCAAACCTCCTTTAAGATGAATTACCGGTTCAAAACCAGCATCTAATAATTGTTTGCCTGCTTTTCCAGAACGGTTGCCGCTGCGACAATAAAGCACTATTTGTTTGTCGCCCATCAGCTTAATTTCTTGGGGATTAAATTTAGAAAGCGGGGCTAATTTTGCACCGGGAATATGTTCCCCTGCATATTCTCCCGGTTCTCTTACATCCACCAAATTTACTTTCTTTTCGTCGAGCCAATTTTTCAGAGTTGCGGCATCGATTTCTCCCACTGCTTTAGCATTTGTTACGGTCATTTTTTCTTCTCCTTATTTTTTGAAAAGCGAAATTTTACTAAGTTAAGAATCATGGCATACAGGCTAATGGTTACAATTAGCAATTGACAATTAGCCATTCCCCCTTCCCAATTTTATGCTATTTTTCCGCAACGTTCGTTAGCGGGTACTGCTTCCATAATCTTTTTAGGATTTGGTAAGTTGAGACTTGCCATTAATTCTATAAAACTGGCTTTTGTTTTACCAACAAATCGAGGATTGTATTGTTTTTCTTCCCCAATAGTTGATACGGTATGACCTCGATAGTCGTGACCGGGATAGACTAAGGTTTCCTCTGGCAAAGCAAATAATTTTTCAGTAATAGAATGATGTAAAGCAGCTGCATCGCCACTTTGGAAATCTGTCCTGCCGCAACCGCGAATTAATAAAGCATCCCCCGTAAGTATTCTGTCGCCGTTTACTAAATAGGCGTTATGACTGTCTGTATGACCGGGAGTGGCGATCGCTTTTATTTCCACCGAACCTATCCCCAATATTTCCCCATCCCCCAAAAAGCGATCGGCACATTTGGCCGAGGCATTTTGGGGCACTATCCCTTGGCAACCTGTTAATTCCCGCAGTCTGCCAGTACCCGTTATGTGGTCCGCGTGGATGTGGGTTTCTAGGCAATAACCCAGGGTTAGTCCCAACTCCTCCAGCAGTTGCCGATCGCGTTCTACTTGTTCTAATACCGCATCGACTAATACTGCCTCTTTTGTTCTTTCATCTGCAATTAGATAGGTATAGGTACTCGTTTCGCTGTCAAATAGTTGACGAAATAGCATGGCCCTCTCCCCGCAACTTAAGTTTCTATTACTATATTGCTACATAGTTATGATAATGTCAAGAGAATTTTTTAAGATTTTCTTTCTTGACTTTTGTTTGTAATTGTGGTACTCCTATCGCTCTCAATGTCCAATTTTTGTGCGCCAATTGCGCACAT
>CAZUCT010000049.1:12678-25991 GCA_964619285.1 uncultured bacterium
TTTTGGGGCCTTTAACTTTTAAAGTCCAATTTTTGTGCGCAATTGCGCACTTTTTGGGGCCTTTAACTTTTAAAGTCCAATTTTTGTGCGCAATTGCGCACTTTTTTGAAAGTCATTATTAATTGTTCATCAATCACAACCACGATCGCCGCCAGTGGAACAAATTCTCAATTAAATCTCGCAACCAACGATTGGCCTCCCGCCTTTGCCTTAACCAGGCCGTCGCCGTTTCTCCGTTCATCTCCCCGAGAGTGGGCCAAATTTGCGGCAAATCGGCGATCGCCTCCACCTTTAAACCTTGACAAATAGCCAAAGATACGATCTTAACCAACTCGCTAGCTTGGGGGCCCACCACAGAAGCGCCCAAAATTTTCCCATTCTTAACAGCAACTAACTTAAAAAACCCCGTCGTTTCCCCCCAAATTTGAGCCTTATCTGCCACCTTAAAATCTTGCCTGCAAACCAAAACATCCTCTCCAAAACGATGTCTTGCTTGTACCTCAGTCATGCCAACTCTTGCCAATTCTGGGTCCGAACCAATACTCCAAGAAATGCCCGAATAATCAACCTTAAAAGAACGCCAATAAAGAATATTTCTTAAAGCAATTTTAGCCTCGTAATTACCGATATGAGTAAACGGATAACCCCCAGCTAAATCCCCGCAAGCATAAATATGAGAATTAGAAGTTTGCAGCTTTTTATTTAATAACAAACGTCCTTTTCTAATCTTAACCCCAACTGATTCTAACTTAAGAGATTCTAAATCAGGTTTAAACCCTGCAGCCCACAATAATTCATCTGATTCTATCGCTTCCCTGCCAACTTGGAGCCACTTTTTACCGTCAATTTCTTGAGCTTGAGTTACCTCAGCATCGGTCAAAATTCTCACCCCCTCAGCTTCTAATTTGTTTTGAACTAAGCAAGCCGCTTCTGGGTCTTCTTTTTTTAAAATACGATTCGATCTTACCGCCATAGTGACCCGAGTTCCCAACCGGGCAAAAGCAAAAGCTAATTCGGTACCGATAGGATCCCCGCCAATAATAACTAAACTTGACGGTAGTTTTTTCTTAACAAGGGTTCCGATATTTTCAGCAGTCAAAAAGTTAAGTTGAGACCAACCTGGAATCTCAGGAATTATCGGTTTAGGGGCAGTGGCGAGGAGATAAGCGCGCGATCGCAAATGCCTGCCTTTTACCACAAAAGCGAGGTGAGGTTTATCGACAAAACTGCCCGTACCAAAAACAACATCAATTCCCAAAGAAGCTAAAACCGCAGGTTCGTATTTTGCCTTTTGGTTAGAGACAATACCCCCCGCATATTCCATCGCCTCCTCAAAATTAACCGAGAATTTTTGGGAGAATAAATCCCCTCTTTCTGTGTAAATTCCTAACTCTTGGGCGCGATTTATTTCTCTTGCCTTTTTTCCCAGATTTGCCAGAACTTTGCTATAGCGAAAACCCGTATCGAGGGAGTTATTTTCCGTTTCAATTGGCGGTTGTACCAGGGCAACGCGAGCTTGCATCGAAGCTGCGGTAACGGCGGCGTGGATGCCCGTAGCAGTTCCACCAATTATTACGACATCATAATCAATCATTTAACAATTAACAATTAACAATTTAGCTGGTTGCGGGGACAGAAACCGGGTTTTTTGAAAAAACCCGGTTTCTTAATTCTCATAATTAGGAAATTGGTCTCAATAATTAGACTGACAGGGGAGCATCGAATCTTTGTAAAAATATAGCAACCCTAAATAGGTTATCAAAAATTAAAAAAGTAGAAAAAAATCTGACATTCTGTTTTTAATCTACTTTTTCTTTTTCCCTTCTTGCCTTTTCCCCAACTTTTGCCTCTTGCCTTTTGCCTTTTGCCTACTTCTGCAAGAAGTCTAATACATCCGCCAATCCATCAATTAATCTTTGGTTTTGTTCTGGGGTTCTAACTGCAACTCGGAAAAAGCGATCGCCCAACTCCTTAAAACTCAGACAATCTCTAATTAAAATTCGATGGCGCTTTAATAATTGTACTTGCAATTCGTCTGCTGGTACTTGAGAGCGAACCAATAAAAAATTAGCCGCCCCCGGATAGGGATGCAACGGGGGTAACTCGGCCAAACCAGTAAATAATTGCTCCCTAGCAGTTGCCAACCAAGTCCGAGTTTGCCGTTCAAAGGCCCTATCTTCCAAGACAGCCTCCCCCGCAGCAGCGGCCAAAGTATTAACCGGCCAGGGGTCGCGCCACTGCTGCCAGAGTTGGAGCCGTTGCGGGTTGGCCACGGCGTAACCGAGGCGGAGTCCGGGGAGACTGTAGAACTTAGTAAGCGATCGCAAAATAACCAAATTCTCGAACTCCCCCACCATCGGCAGCAAACTTTGTTCGGTCTGGGGGGGCAAAAAATCCATAAAAGCCTCATCTATTACCACTAAAGCAAACCGTTCCAGTAAAGGCAAAACTTCCTCCCGCCCCAGGAGACAGCCGGTGGGGTTGTGGGGGTTATTGAGCAAGAGGCCGGAAAGCTTAGTAGTTTGAGAGTCGAGCTTTTCCAGGGGAGCTCTCATATCCAAAACCGAGTCCGTCAGTTCTACTGGAACGTCCACCGCCCGAAGGCCGAAAGTCTTAAGAGCCCGCCTATAGTCGCTAAAAGCTGGAGCAACCAAATAAGTTGCGTCCAGCTTCGATAGTTCCAGGGCCGCCCAAGTTAATAACTCGGCAGCGCCATTGCCGGGCAAAACCCATTCCGAACTCTGCAAGTGGTTTGCCCGGCAGAGAGCTTCTTTGAGTTGCCTGTAGTCCGGGTTTGGGTAAGCAGTTAACTGGCCGATGCTCCTTTGAATGGCATCGATGGCCGATTGAGGCGGCCCCAGAGGATTAATACTGGCGGAAAAATCCAGCAAGTCAGCAGCAGAACAACCTGCCACTGCTGCCGCCCAAGCTAAATTTCCGCCATGTATCGGTCTGTTCAAGGAAAGTAATCGAGAGTATGGAATCCACCCACCTCTTTTTAAAGGGTGGAGGAAAGGCGAACGCTTGTTTTAACAAGCGTGGAACCATAATGATTGTTGCACTGAGACTCGAATCATGGAGATAATCCTTTTCGAGAAAAGTTGTGCGTCCCTACGACCACCAAAAACGTTGTGTCTCGCAATTACGCGATGCCTTAACCCAAGAAGGCCAACAGTGAATCCGGGCTAGGGAAATACCCGGAAGTGTTATCGTTTTGGGCTACTGGTCTAGCCAACTCTTAGTTAGACGTTGGGCCGTCCAAGCTGCGTGTCAAAAGAGCCGCAGAAGTTGACGATAGTTCGATTAGTCGTTATTTGCCAGCTACCAGCTCTTTGAAGGACTTACCCGCAGAGAAGGCGGGGACCGTGGTTTCTGGTATGAGCATAGTGTCGCCAGTTTTCGGGTTGCGACCTTCCCGGGCCTTGCGTTCCCGAGACTCGAAAGAACCGAAGCCTACCAGAGTCACTTTTTCGCCGTTGGCCACGGCTTCCATAATGGCATCGAGGGCAGCGCTGAGGACTACATCTGCTTGTTTTTTGGTGACGTCGGCTTTTCTTGCGATTTCGTCAACTAATTCGCCTTTGTTCATTTGATACTCCTTTAGATTTTGATGGTTCGACAGGTTTTAGCGAAAGAATCCACAAATTAGGCATTGTAGCCTTTGGGCGAGCAGAACGTCTTGTCTGTTCCGACTTGCTCGCCAGGGTAATTCGATCGCCCATTCTCGATTTGCCCCTTTCTCCGCAACCATATTGGCCCGAGAAGTTGAGGGCGTTATTTCGGTGGGGCGGCTGAAAATCCCACGCAATCAAGTTTTTACTGCATTATTCTAATCTCTGTTAAGGCGATCTTGGGGGTTGAAAGCTCGATTTTCTGTAGATTTCAAGACTTTTTTAAGCTTTTAGCTAATTTTGGCCCTCAAAAACCCCTCTGCGTTCGAGCAGAGGGGCCTTTCGTAGTAATCCCTTGAGCGATTTTCAATAAGGGACTTGCAATTTAATAAGATACCTGCGTTCGAGCAGAGGGGCCGTTCGTAGTAATCCCTTGAGCGATTTTCAATAACCTTTTTCTATCGCTAAAGCGATCGCTACTAACTCTAACTCTACCTCCTGGGAATGGGCTGACCTCGGTCCATCATTTGTAAGGCATCTGGACTCGGGTTGTATTGGTAGCCCCAGTTGGAGCGATCGCTATCGTCCATTACCTGCGGAGTTACCAGGACAACTACTTCCGCGCGCTCGCTGTCCCTGTCCGTATTCCTAAACAACGAACCGATTATTGGTAAATCTCCCAAAATTGGGATTTTCCTTACCTCCGTCCTTTCTTGTTCCTGAATGATGCCCGAAACAATTAAAGTTTGACCGTCCCGCAGGCGGATATTGCCAGAGTTAAAAGAACGCTCTTGCAGTAAAGCGATTGTATTGCCCTCAAAAGTTTGCTGACCTGCGATTGATGTCACCCTGGGACTTAGGCTTAAAGTTACAAACCCGTTATCGTCAATCCTTAAGACGTTAACCCCCAATTCCAATCCTGCCTGTTCGATCTCTGCTGTTACCGTCGTTATAGGATTATCGCCAGTAGTTGTTTGACGGTTGATGTTACCGACTACATCCTCGGTTAAATTGACCGTAGCTGTCTCTCCTTCTTGAACCACTAGAGTTGGATCTGTCAGAATCTTACCGTTACCGCTGACAACCACTGCTTGCAATTGCGCCAGAAGTCGTCTGGGATAGAGAATGGTCGGGAAAAGACTAAAACCTATCTCTCCCACAGTAGTAGCCAAAGGGTCTTCGGGATCGAAAGTGCCTAAGTCCGTGGGTTCAAAGTCCTCAGCCGGAATACCAATCCTAGTTGGGTCGTCGGTTACTGGAGCGATCGGTCGGAGAAAACTACCTCTACCGCCGTTAATACCCGGTAAACCGGTAAAGGGAACTTCTAAAGGCTCGCTATCTGGATCGAAGAAAGGATCCCCTCCGAGTGGGTTAACCGTAACCGGCCGAGAAAAGGGAAAACTCCCGTCAAACTGAGTTGCTCCTGGCGGTTGAAGGTTGCCAAAATTGAGAGTTGCCGCACCTTCATCGTTAATAAAGAAGGTGTCGTTAATGCCGAAGGAGAAACTGCTATTAAAGTTATCTTGTGCGGACAAATTAATATCGATAATTTTGACATTAACCGCCACTTGCCGCTTGCGCAGATCTAGCTGTACCAGTTGCGAAGCAGCAATTTCTACCATATTCGGAGGCCCCACCAAAGTTATGCTGTTGAGCCTCGTATCTACGATTACCTGCAAGCCTCGCAACAAAGCAGGGGAGTCTTGGGGTTCGTAGCGCAGGGTATCGAACTGGGTTCTTTCTACGGTTTGAGTGTTGGTAATTGCTTGGTTGCTTCCAGGAATGTTGACGCTGGAAACTTCCGTTACCTGTCTGGTGACAGTAGTGGCGCTTTCCGCTCCCATGGAAGCTAAGAAGCCGGCTGCCGCTCTGGCGCTAATTTGGTTTAGCCTGAAGGTACGAACGATAACGTTTCTCGCTTCTTTCGGCAGGTCGGAACCGACAAAAATGGTGTTGCCCACTCGATTAGCCTGCAACCCGCTCAAGCGCAGAACGTAGTTAAAGACATCTTGAACCGATTCGTCTTCTATATCTAAAGATATCGTAATACCCCCTTCGCCCCCCTCTTCTCCAGCGGCGTAGGCGATATTCAGCCCGGCTGCCCTGGCCAACAGAGCCAAGACATCTCGCACTGGGGCCTCGCGCAATACCAATCGGGGAATTCGCTCGCCGGTGTTTAGGTCTATGACTTCTACCCCGGGGTTGATGTTGGAGATGGCGATATCTCCTACTGGGGGAGCCACCGCTCGCGGTTGAAAGGGTGGAACGTTAGCTCCTGGCCTTTGTCCCGGGAAGCCTTGGGAATCCCTGCTACCTCGCAAGGTCGGATCGGGCAACAATACATCTGGGGCATTGTTAGCGGGCATCGGAGAAGATAGAGGAGCCTGTCGGGGAATATCTGGCGGCATTTCTACCGGCAGTTGCGTTATCTCCCCGGGCGGCATCGCAGGTGGGAAGGCAGGTTCGGCGGGGAACTCTGCCACTCCTCCGCCCGGGGCGGCGCTGAGGATGATGCCTTGGCCCGCACCTTGAATAATGCGGCCTCGGGGGGGGCCTTCGGTACCGGCAATGACTACCCGGACGCTATTGGCATCGATTTGCATGACTTCTATATAAGCGATGCCGGGGGCCGGGTTGTTTTCTCGGAAACTGTTGCCTTGGGGCAAGGTCAGTTGGGCGTTGATGATATCGGCAACGTAGGAGTTGCCCCGACTGACGGCGAATACTTCCGGGCGATCGCCGTTACTCGTATCCAGGAGGACATTTATTCCTCCATCCACTTGACTTATTTGTACGTTGGTAATATCCGTGGCTCTTGCGGAAGTAGGGGCCATGGCCACTAAGGCCGCCCCCGCGATCGCCGCTCCACCTATTATTAAATAATGTTTCACATTCGCTCCTCGCAATTAACAATTAACAATTAGGTAATGGGTAATAGAAAAAAGACTATTAGCTATTAGCAATTAGCCATTAGCCATTAGCCATTAATTGCTACTTCTTCTCTTCTGGTTTAGCTTCTTCCCCCGCTCCCAAAGATTCTTGCTCGCTTAAAGCCAGTAAAGCGTGCAAGTCAAAAGAAGTTCTCAACCTACTTTCGGAAACCTCTATAGGAATAAATTTTCCTTGTTTCCATTCCACCTGCAAAGTTTGTCCCTGTTGCTGTAACTGAGTTCTCAAATTTTTTACGACCAGCAAAGGCTGCATCCGTTCCAGAGCGATGGCAAAAGCCCTAGTTTGAGGGTAAGTTCCTTCAAACTCTACCCTAAACTCTCGACGTTTGAGCTTGCCATTAACCAGAGGGCCCAGAGAACCATCGTTAACGATATAATTACCATCCTTAGCCACTTCGGGATTAAACCTGGTCATTTTGGCCATTTTCTCCTCATCCGTGATGCCCGAATTAATGGTATCGACCAATTTGTTGATATCGTACAGCAAGGTTTCCATGGTGCGATCGCTCGCAAAGAGACGAGTTACATCATCTCTATTTTGTTGAGACTTTTCAAGAGCGGCCTCAGCTTCTGGGCGTTGTTCAATTTGTCGTTCCTGTTCTGCGATTTTATCTATAGCCGCATCCAGGTCTGCATTGAGAGTTTTTCCCTTCTCGATAGCGGGCATAACCAAACTATAAACCACCCAACCGGCAAGGCCTGCCCCTAAAACTCCCATACCGATGCCAATAATTTTCGGGTCTTTGATTAATTTCTGAAGACCAGATTCCTCAACCTCTTCTTCTTCTAATTCTGGATCCCACTCGTTTGCTACTACCATGTTTAAATTACTCCTTTTTCCTTAAGTGTTTCTATTCTATCGACCAGCCCTATAGCCCCCCGTTCCTTTAATTGCGGCAATAGCTCCGAAGCACCGATAGCACTCAGAGTAGTTTCTATTCTATATTCCACCACCTGGGGCAAATCTGGCAACTGCGGTGCAAGTCCCGACTGGGACGACTTTAATTCCAACCTGGCCGGGTTGGCTTTTTTTGTCGCACTTAGCAACTTAGTATCTCCTTCTTGGAAGAAGGGAGAACGCTCTAGCAGCAACAAAAAGTCGTTAACTTCTCCATAAGAATTAGCCGTTCCCGACAGGGATAAAATAGTAGTTGCTTTTGGAGCAGGAGGCGCTTCTTTTCCTTTAGCAGGTGGTGGTGGAGCTTTTCCTCGTTCTTCTTTTTGTTCGATGCGGTCTATTTTCACCCCAGAAGGCAGCACCGATGCCAGCTCTCCCAACAGAGCTGACCAAGGTTTAATATCGTTAAAAACAGTTGCCAAAGCATCGGCTTCTTCTTTAAAAGTCTTTGCTTTAGTTTTGATAGCATCAATGTCCTTTACCTTAGCATTTAACCTGCTCAACACGGCATTTTTTTCTGCTAAGTCTTCCTCCAAGTTAGTATTAACATTACCGAGATATAACAAGGCACCGAATACTACGCAGTTAACCGCTAATGCTGCCCCCACACCTATAAAAATGGGTTTGGGATCTTGAACTGCAGCCTCCGGTTTATTTGGTTTGGGTTTGGGTACGTCTTTTTTATATTCGGGGCGATCGTTGAGAAAATTAATATCTAGGCCGTACATTTTAAACCTCCCTTAGTGCTAAACCTAAAACTATTCCCAAACCAGAGCGTTCCTCTGGGGGAATTTCCCGTTCTGTTTCTATGGCGAGTTCTGCTATTGGATCTACTTTAGTAGCTGGCAAACTCAACCGCTGCATGAAAAAATCATCTATTTGTCCGATAGCCGCTCCGGGGCCGGCTATTAATAATTGGGCAACTTCCAAGTCTTCAAACTGATTGAGATAGAAGTCAATAGAGCGCCGCAGTTCGTCCCCCAACTCGGCCAATACTTTTAAAAGGGCATTAGTCCCCGGATTCGGATCGCTGCTGCCTGCCCCCATTGTATCCAATACAGGAACGGTCATGCCAAGTAGTGCGGTAGTGTCCCTCGTCGGCGGCAAATTCATGGCCTCGTTGAGAGCGCTTTGCATTTGGTAAGTGCCGATGGGAATAGTGCGGTTGAACTGAGGTATCCCATCTACTACGATGGCCAATTCCGTGCTGTCAAATTCTAAATCGGCAATTACGATGGCCTCTTGCGGTCCATATTGCTCGAGTATGTTTTTAACGCTTCTGATCAGGGAAAAATTACTGACCTCTAAAACGTCAATTGCCAAACCTGCTTGGGAAAAAATCTTGATATAGGTGTCAGTCACTTCTTTGCGGGTTGCCACTAATGCTACTTGCACTTTTTCCAAATCGTCGGCAGGATCTAAAATCGTACCCAATTTTTGATAGTCAAGGTCTGCTTCTTGTCTGGGATAGGGCAAGTAAAGTCCCGCTTCTTGCTCCATGTAGTTTTTTAATTCCGCATCGTTTTCCCAGAGTTCTGTGGGAACTGGAATTACGCGGGTAACGGCTTCTCTACCCGGAATTGCTGTGGCTACTTGTTTGGCTTTAATGTTGTTATCGGCTACTAGGGATTCTATTAATTCTGCTACTGTAGTTATTTCCATTATTTGCCCTTCTATAAACACATCTTCTGGGACTTCCGTTGATGCTAAAATTACCAGTTTTGTTTGGTTTCCTTGTTTTTTCAGTTCGGCAATATTGATTTTTTCGGCGGTTATTTCTACGGCAAAACCAGGTTTGCGTCGGCCTAAGAACTTTTTGAGAAAGCCAACCATATTGTTGTATTAATTGATAATTGTTAATTGTTTATTTTTATGAAACTAATTAAAAAATTGATTCGATGGGGAGTTTTTTTTGGTTTGGGAATCGGGCTAACTCTAATTATTAGTTGTACGAATTCAACCCCAGACTCGCCTACTCAAGAAACTCGGGAGATTGAGTTTTGGACGATGCAGTTACAACCCCAGTTTACCAATTATTTTAATCGGGCGATCGCTCAATTTGAAACCGAACATCCCGGGGTCAAAGTTCGTTGGGTAGATCTACCTTGGTCGGCTATGGAAAGTAAAATCCTGGCCTCTGTTTCCGCAAAAACCGCCCCCGATGTTGTCAATCTTAACCCAGATTTTGCCGCTCTTTTAGCAGAGCGCAATGCTTGGTTGGAACTCGACGATCTTGTTACCGAGTCGGAGAAGTCGCTATATTTACCTAAAATTTGGCAAGCCAGCCAGCTAGATAATAAAACCTTTGGCATTCCCTGGTATTTGACTACTCAAATAACCATTTATAATACGGCATTGTTTCAAGAAGCTGGTATCGAACAACCTCCAGTTACTTACGCCGAACTGGCAGAGGTAGCTAAAACTATTAAAGAAAAAACCGGTAAATATGCCTTTTTTGTTACCTTTTTAGCGGAGGACTCTTCTCAAATTTTAGAATCTTTCGTCCAGATGGGAGTGCAGTTAGTGGATGAGGAAGGAAAAGCGGCTTTTAATACTCCTAAAGGTAGGGCAGTTTTCCAATATTGGGTAGACCTTTACAAAAATGGCCTGCTGCCCCAGGAAGTATTGACCCAAGGCCACCAACGAGGGATTCAACTTTATCAAGCCGGGGAGACGGCTATGCTGTTTTCAGGGCCGGAGTTTATCGGGGCGATCGCCTTGAATGCACCAACTATAGCAAAAGTTTCTCAACCCGCACCTCAAATTACTGGGGAAACTGGTAAGAAGAGCGTAGCCGTAATGAATTTGGTTATCCCCCGTCAAACTGACGTGCCGGAGTTAGCCCTCAAGTTTGCTTTGTTTGTGACTGGGGATGCCAACCAGCTAGCTTTTGCTAAAGAGGCCAACGTTTTGCCTTCTACGGTGGCAGCTTTGGAAGAAAGTTATTTTAAAAACGTCTCAGAGGATGCTACGGAGGGCGATCGGGCTCGCATCGTCAGCGCCGCTCAAATGGCCCAAGGAGAAGTCTTGATTCCAGTTATTGAAGATTTAAAGGATTTAAAAGAGGCCATTTACGACAATTTGCAAGCTGCGATGTTGGGGGATAAGACGGTAGATAAGGCAGTGGCCGATGCTGCCTTGCAGTGGAACGAAAGAGATTAAGATTATACCGTAAAACAGGCATCTTGCCTGTTTTGATTTTGGCTGTTTTGATTTTGGCTGTTTTGATTTTGCCTGTTTTTATTTAAGATTGAGAGCGAGTAGAACGCGGCTATTGCCTGTTTTGGAATTTTGACTGGGGACTTAATTATTTTTCATAAAACTTTATTAAGAGAAAGAACCCTACACAAAAATTAATTCTAGTTAAGAAAAATTCTATTAAAGTAAAAATATGGGAAAAATTTTTAATAAAAGGATAACGGTCAATGATTACGCAAAAATCAATCAGCCTGCGTTCGATCGACTATTTATTGAGCCTCAGTCCCAAGCATTTTAGCGGGCGCTTGGATATAGTTAACTCAGAAAAACATCAGTGGAGCATTTATTTTGATAAAGGTAGGATAGATTGGGCCACGGGAGGAGTTCATCCTCGACGGCGCTGGCGTCGGAATTTGATGAAATACTGTCCTAATGTATCTGTGGATGCTTTAATACCTTTAGAAAACAATGTAGAAGATGCGCGGTTCTATACTTTATTAACAGTTTTGCTGAAACAACAGCAGATTTCCGAAGCGCAAGTGGTTGTTATTACTAAAAGCACGGTGGCAGAGGCGATCTTCGATCTAATTCAACAGCAGGAATTAGAAGATGAGAACGACAGCGTTTTTTATACTTGCGATGGTCGTGACGTTCTCAAACAACCTATTATGCGCGTTAGCGTATATGAGGTTTTAGAAGAAGTTCAGCAACAATGGGAAGGGTGGCGCAAGGCAAAATTGACCAATTATTCTCCCAATTTGGCACCGGTACTCAAGCAATCTCGAAAACTGCAACAGCAAGTATCCGCCACGGTTTACCAAAAACTGAAAACTGCTATTAGTAAAGGACTGACTTTGCGAGATTTGGCAGTTTACCTCAAGCAGGATTTGTTGAGGCTTACGAGCTATTTAATGCCGTACATCCATCAAGGTACAATAGAATTAGTCGAAGTGGCTGACTTGGCCAATCCGTTGATGGCCAAGCCAAAAACAGGGGAGAAGCAACAGGCGATCGCCAACCAAAACCAGACCCCAAAAGGGAAAATAAATAAAACAGCTTCTCAAAAACCTCCAGCTTTAAATAAGCAAGATTTGGGCAGGGCTCCTTTAATTGTATGCATAGATGATTGTCCTTTAGCCCAGAAATTGTTAAAGGGAATTGTAACTACAGCCGGTTATCGCTTTTTTGGCATCCAACAAGCGATGATGGCAATGCCAGCTTTAATCGAGCAAAAGCCAGATTTAATCTTATTAGATCTGGTAATGCCTATTGCTAATGGCTATGAAATCTGCGCGCAAATACGCAGGGTTTCTCAATTAAAAGATTTACCTGTGGTGATTTTAACGGGTCGAGACGGTCTGGTAGATCGGGTTCGGGCTACCATAGTAGGGTGTTCTGATTTTATAGCCAAGCCGGTAGAGGCAGAGAAAGTTTTGAAGGTAATAGAAAAATATTTGGGGTGCATTTCAACTATGAAGCCAACCAAGAATTAATCGCTTTTTGGGAATGGGGAATGGGGAATGGGGAATTGTTGATTGTGAATTTTTTAGGTAAAATAATTAGGATTAGAGGCAGGGAATGAATACAGTTTTAATAGTGGAAGATACGATGACAGATCTGGCAATTATGAAAGGTTGCTTTCAGCAAAGTGGGTGGTCTGTAGTAACTGCGAATAGCGGAGAGGAAGCAAGTAAACAATTAAGTTCGCAAGTGCCAGATTTGATAGTTCTGGATGTAATTCTTCCCGATCGCAGCGGGTTTGAAATCTGTAGGGATTTGAAAAAAGACCCCAAAACCAAACAAGTTCCAGTAATAATTTGTTCGACAAAAAATACAGATGTCGATAAAATGTGGGGCAATATGTTGGGAGCAGATGCTTATTTATCTAAGCCGGTTCAAGCTGAAGATTTGCAGCAAGCGATTAAGCGATTGGTGAAAAGTTAAATTTGGGAATGGGGAATGGGAATAGGGAATAGGGAATAGGGAATGGGGAATGGTTAATAACTAAGGGAGGGGAAAAAATGGAGGGGGAAATAGTAGCTGTAAGTAACAATAAAGAAGCAGAAAATGGCGAAGAAAAAACTCCCGAACTGCAAAGGTTTTTACGCTTTCAATTAGGAGGAGAAGACATAGCTCTGCTGCCAACGGAAGGCGTATTACAAGTGGTGCAAATTAAGATGGAGGAGCTTCTGCCGGTGCCCCAGATGCCTGCTTGCGTTATGGGGGTTTATAACTGGCGCGGGGAGCTGCTTTGGTTGGTCGATTTTCAACATTTAGTAGGTTTGCAACCTCTATTTTCAGAAAGTGCTAGTTTGACAAATTGCATGACTGTGGTTGTTAAACTTAATAACAAATTGATGGGGTTGGTGGTAGATAAAGTAGAAGATATAGAAGAACGCGATCGCAACCAAATGCAACCCCTAGCTGCGGGTTTATTCTCAGCGGAATTGGTGGAGTTTCTTCAAGGCTATTTTGTTACGAAAGATAATAAAATGTTAATGGTTTTTGAAGGAGAAGCCCTAGTTAATACCCCACTATTTAGTTCGTAGTAATCGCTTTAGCGATTGAAAATCTACCTTGCTAACCCAATTAATATCGAAACTATTTAGTTCGTAGTAATCGCTTTAGCGATTGAAAATCTACCTTGCTAACCCA
>CAZUCT010000049.1:26091-29893 GCA_964619285.1 uncultured bacterium
ATTAATATCGAAGAAAAAATGACAACATATTTAGACATAAATTCCGATAATAAAAAAGTCAATAATAACGGAAGCGATCGCCTACGCGAAATAGCGGAAACAACAGAAAAACTGAAAGCAGAAATAGAAACCTCCAGGGCCTTAAAAGACAACCAATACGTTCAAGCGCTAGTACAAAAACTGCACAGTTTAGCAGAAATAGCAATTCGAGAAAAACCGCCAGGGGAGCAAAATGGAGGGATAAAACTGGCGAGGGAAAAATTAGAAGAAATTCTCAAACAAATAAGCAAACCGCAAAATTTAGAGGCCATCGTACAAGTAACCGCTGGGGCAGTTCGAGAAACCCTCCAAGCAGAAAGAGTAATTGTCTATCAACTCGATGGCAGTCAAACAAATTCTTCCCGTCTGGAAGGTAAAGCGATCGCCGAATCAATTTTACCCGGTATTTTATCCTGCCAAGGAACTATAATTCCTGCGATTAGCTTCGTACCAGAACCCAGAAATCCCCTGAACTTTTCCTACCAGGCAACGGGCCAGAATGGAGGCTGGCAAAACGAGCGAGAAAATTCCCAAATGAACCTAAGTCGCTCCACGCCGCTGTTAGTTTTTTCGGATTTATATCAAGCGGAAATCAGCCCCTATCAACGACAGCTTTTAGAAAGGTTTCAAGTCAGAGCAAATATCAGCCAACCAATAATAATAAATGGCCAGCTCTGGGGATTATTAATCGCCCAACAATGTTCCGCTCCCCGTCAGTGGCAAGAAGGGGAAATTTATCTCCTCTCTCAAATAGCTTTAGAACTAACCGTCGCCATCCAAAGTTCTCTCTTCCGCAACCAACTGGAAAAACAAACGGAAATAGATCGAACCGTTGCTAAGGTAATCGAAAAAATTCGTCAATCTCTCGATATCGATACCATCTTCGATACCACCACTTCAGAAGTTCGCTCTTTATTGCAAACAGACCGAGTGGCAGTCTATCAGTTCGTGGAAAATTGGGAAGGAGAATTTGTTGCCGAGTCGGTGGCCCCCGGTTGGAGCAATTTGGTGGTAAAGGGACGGTCCAACCGAGTTAAAGATACCTATTTACGAGACACTCAAGGGGGCCGTTACGCCCGGGGCGAAAGCTATGCGGTGAACGATATCTACAAAATCGGTCACGATCCTTGCCACGTTCAACTGCTAGAACAGTTCGAGGCCAGGGCCTATATGTTGGTGCCGGTTTTTCAAGGGCAAAAACTCTGGGGCATTCTGGCGGCTTATCAAAATAGCGGGCCTCGCCAGTGGCAGGATTACGAGGTGAAACTGTTGGAACAAATTGGCAGACAGTTGGGCCTAGCTACTCAACAGGTCGAATATTTCCAAAAGCTGGAGTCTCAAGCCCAAGAACTGGCCGAAGTGGTAGAACGCGATCGCCAAGCAATAGCCCAACAAGAAGAGGCCACATCTCGCGATCGGGTGGTAGGTCGAGTTGTGGAACGCTTCCTCCAGAACCAAGAACTAGAAACGATTTTTAGCGTTACGGTTCGGGAAATTCGCAGTCTCTTGGATGCCGATCGCGTGGGCGTATTTCGCTTCTATCCCAATGCGGGTTTTGACGATGGGGAGTTTATCGCCGAGGATGTCTTGCCGGGATACAGTTCGGCCAAAGCGGTCAAAATTCACGACCACTGCTTCGGCGAACAATACGCCCCTTCCTACCGCGACGGTCGCATTCAAAGCGTGGCCGATATCTACAATGCGGGTTTGTCGGACTGCCATATCGACGTCCTCTCCCAATTTCAAGTCCGGGCCAATTTAATCGTGCCCATGATTAAAGACCGCCAGTTGTGGGGCCTGCTTTGCGTCCATCAATGTCGCGGGCCTCGGGAGTGGGAACAAGATGATGTTGTCTTTATTAAAAAGGTGGCTTCTCAATTTTCTGTGGGGCTGCAACAAGCGGAATATTTGGAACAAATTCAGAGCAAGTCTCAAAAATTAGCTGAAGCTGCAGAAAGGGAACGCTCCCAAGCTCAAATTATCGATAAAATTCGCCAAACTTTAAACGTCGAAGAAATCTTCCAAGTAACGGTTCAAGAAGTACGGCGGCTGTTAAAAACTGACCGGGTGGGAGTGTTTAAATTTAACCCAGATTGGAGCGGTCAATTTATTATGGAATCTGTGGGTAGTAGTTGGGTGAAATTAGTCAATAAAACTGACATTAAAAACCTCCGAGAAAATATCTTGTGCGAAGGTCTCCAAAGTTTAGTTCAAGCTTCTACGAAAATCAAAGATACTTATTTACAAGACACCAAAGGGGCTAAATATCGCAAGAAAAAATACTTCGCTTCTAACGACGTTTATAATTCCGGTTTCCCCGATTGTTACATCCAGCTTTTAGAACAGTTTGAGGCAAAAGCTTATGTCAGCGTGCCGATTATGAAAGGGGGAGAATTATGGGGCTTGTTGGCGACTTATCAAAACTCTAATCCTCGGGAGTGGGAGGAAGGAGAAATTACTTTGATGACTCAAATTGCCAACCAATTAGGAATTGCTCTGCAACAGGCTGATTATTTACAACAATTAGAAGCTCAGTCAAAACAGTTATCCCAGGCGGCGGAACGGGAGAAAAAGGCTAAAGAACAGTTGCAACAAGGGGCGATTCAATTATTATCTAGCGTCGCGCCGGTGTTGCAAGGAGATTTGACGGTAAGGGCGACTATTACTGAGGATGAAGTGGGCACGATCGCCGATGCTTATAACAATACTATTCAGAGTTTGCGCCAGTTGGTGGTGCAGTTAAAAACGGCGGCGGAACAAGTGGCTCAAACTTCTAAAAATAGCGAGGTTTCTATCGTCGAGCTTTCGACTAAAGCTCAACAACAATTCGAGCAAATAGAACTGGCTTTAAAGTCTATTCAAGAGATGGCAGGTTCGACGATGGAAGTTACTAATAACGCTCAACAAGTAACCGTGGCAGTGGAGCAGGCAAATCGCACGGTTAAACAGGGCGAAGGTGCTATGAATCGGACGGTTCAAGGTATTTTAGCTATTCGGAAAACGGTGTTGGTTGCTCGGGAAAGAATTAAGCGTTTGAGCGAGTCTTCTCAGAATATTTCTAAGGTGGTTAGTTTGATTAGCAATTTTGCCACTCAGACTAATTTGTTGGCTTTGAATGCTGCTTTGGAAGCGACGCGGGCGGGCGAGTATGGAAAGGGTTTTGCGGTGGTGGCAGATGAGGTTCGCTCTTTGGCGCGGCAGTCTGCTGCTGCCACTGCGGAAATTGAGGAGTTGGTTGAGGAAATTCAGACGGAAACTTCTCAGGTGGCGACGGCCATGGAAAGCGGTATTCGTCAGGTGGTGAAGGGGAATCAATTAGTAGATGAAACTCGGGAGAGTTTGAATGCGATTATTGCTTCGACGGCGCAAATTACTCAGTTGGTTAAGGGGATTACGGAGGCCACTGGGGTGCAAAACGAGCGATCGCAATCTGTGACTGCAACGATGAGTAATGTGGCGGGTATTGCTAATAATACTTCTGAGGATGCGATTAAATTAGCGGCATCTTTTAAGGAGTTATTAGCTTTAGCTGAAGCTCTCCAAAATAGCGTGGGTCAATTTAAAGTTTAATGCCGTTTGTAGTAATCGATGAGCGCGATATAAAACAGTTTGTAGTAATCGATGAGCGCGATTTAAAACAGTTTGTAGTAATCGATGAGCGCGATTTAAAACAGTTTGTAGTAATCGATGAGCGCGATTTAATAGATAAAAATCGCTGAAGCGATTACTACGAACAAGCACTAAAGTGCTTACTACGAACAAG
>CAZUCT010000050.1:0-1634 GCA_964619285.1 uncultured bacterium
ATGTTGATGTCCGAATGCTTTGCCCTCGCCAGGTAGTTTTAAGAAACCGGGTTTTGGGGAAAAAACCCGGTTTCTGGTGGGTGAAGAAACTTGGGTTTTGGGGGCGATCGCTTTTGGTAGCGGATGTAACGGATGGGACAATTAACAATTAGCAATTAACCATTATCAATTAACAATTCTCGGTAAACTTCCCCAATTTCTCGGCTAAAACGAGTATGGCTGAAACGGTTTATCGCTGTTTGGCGGGCGTTTTTAGATAGGGTTTGGCGTAAATCGGGATTTTCGGCGAGGTGCTGTATGGCTGAGGATAGGGCCGCCGCATCTCCTGGGGTAACTCCCACGGCGTCAAAGTTATGAGTAAATAACTCCGCAGCACCACCGGCTTCGGACACAATTACTGGCTTACTACAGGCCATCGCTTCGACAATGGCCAGGCCGAAAGGTTCGGGTTGGGTGCTGGCGTGAACGGCAATATCTAACCAGCGGTAAACTTTGGCCATGTCTGACTGGAAACCTAAAAAGTTTATTTTGTCTTCAATTTCAAGAACTGCGGCCTTTTCTCGCAATTCTGCTTCGGAAAATTGAGAACCTTGGGTTTTATAAATTGGCCCGCCAATAATGTAGAAATCAAGGTTGAGGTCGGGGCGATCGCGAACTACTCTGGCCGCTGCTTCTAAGAAAATATCGTGACCTTTCCAGCGGGCAAAGGTGGCTGCGAGTCCCACTCGGAGGGGCCTATTTGAGGGTTTGATTTTGAGATTTGAGGTTGAGGGCTTATCTTCTAACTCTAACTGGGGGCCTTCTGGGGAAAAGTAATTGATATCGATAGCGTTATAAATGACTTTAACTGGCAGGTGGGGCAGGGTTGCTCTGGCATCCACAGCCACCGCTTCGGAAATAGCGATCGCCACTGTAGCCCTACTGCTAGCAAGCTTTAAAACTCGTGCCATTAAGGGACGAGAACCGTAGAAATCGTGAACGTGCCAGATTACGGGAACTTGACCTAAACCAGCTAAGGCAGCTAGCAGGTGAGTTTTGATGCCATTTGAATAAACGATGTCTGGGGATATTTCCAGGAGCGATCGCCTAAATCGGATGAGATATTGGGCCAGGGCGGGTAAAACCTTAGTAGTAGCGCGAAATAACAACTTTAATAAAGCAGCAACTCCCCTCTTACCTTTTAAAGCGCTGTCACCCAATTGGTTAACTGCATTGGGAAGCTCCAACACCGTTACTAAAGCCCCGATACTTTTAGCCTTTTCTACTAAAGGCCCATCCGTACCCGCGATTAAGTGAAGTTCGAGGTCGTTATGGGCCGAGCGTAAAGCTGCCATGACAGCCAGCAAAACTCTTTCAGCACCCCCCACTACACCCACTGGATTGAGAAAAACAATTTTCATTAAAAATCAACCTACTTTTCAAGGCTAACTCGCCCACCAGAAACCGGTTTCTTAAGATGTTGGGTTGCGTTTCACTCCACCCAACCTACGAATGGTATTTTTTTATTTTGGCGAAGGTATTGGTCAAAAAAACTTCGTCATTTTCTTGTAGGTTGGGTGGAACGAAGTGGAACCCAACGAAGATGTTGGGTTGCGTTTCACTCCACCCAACCTACGAATGGTATTTTTTTATTT
>CAZUCT010000050.1:1734-29804 GCA_964619285.1 uncultured bacterium
TAGGTTGGGTGGAACGAAGTGGAACCCAACGAAGATGTTGGGTTACGTTTCACTCATTTAATTTTCTGGCCCTCCAGCCATTTTCTTGTAGGTTGGGTGGAACGAAGTGGAACCCAACGAAGATGTTGGGTTACGTTTCACTCATTTAATTTTCTGGCCCTCCAGCCATTTTCTTGTAGGTTGGGTGGAACGAAGTGGAACCCAACGAAGATGTTGGGTTACGTTTCACTCCACCCAACCTACAAATGGGTTTGCTGCCCTCCACTCAATCTCAAATAAGCCCCCGCAATAATCCGAGCGTGGGCAGACCAAGAATATATTCGAGCTTGAACCTGACGAATTTCTAGACTGGGGGCAATATTAGGATTTGCTAACAATTCCTCAACGGTTTTAACCCAGGCCGATATATCTCCTGGGGGACAATAAACCGCAGCAGGCCCTCCCACTTCCCGCAGAACGGGAATATCGCTCGCGGCTACTATGGCCCCGCAAGCTAAGGCTTCGATAACTGGCAGGCCGAAACCTTCCCCGTCGCTGGTTAGCAAGACTGCGGAGGCTTTGCGGTACAGTTCTGCTATGGTAGTTCGCTCCAGTCCTTGCAGGTGGATGATGGATTGGCCTAGTTCGAGCTTGTCGATTTGGTCTTCCTGGCTTGTCGTCCACTCGCCGCTAACTTTGACCAACTTTAGATGGGGACGAGTTTCGCGCAAGCGGCCAAACACTTCCAGGAGTAAGTCGATGCGCTTGCGGGGGATACAACTGCCAACGTGGAGGATAAAAGGGCTTTGGCCGATTTGTTCTAATATCTGTTTGTCTTTTGGGGAGGGGCGATCGCTTCTCAGCGAAAACTCCGAACCAATTCCATAAGGGGCGTGTATTAGGCGGGATGGTTCCACCAGTCGGTGTCGTTCCATTTCTTTGCGCACTTCTGCTGTTGAATAAAAGACGACGGCTGCTTTTTGCATACCCCTCAAGATTCTTTGAGACATGGCCCTGTACCAACCCGGTCGCGGTTCTCGTTCTGGTTCCACCAAGGAGCGAAAGGCGTCGATATCGTGGCAAAAGACTCCCGTTCGTTCTGGGGGTAAGAGGTGGACTAACTGGGCGTAGGTGTGGTCGGCAACGTGAAACAAATCGAACTGGGAAACCCTTGGCCTTAGATAGCGGGGGTAATGCCAAAATCGGTTGAGCAGTCTGTCTGCATTGTGGGCAAAGCGCTTTTGACCGATACTGGGTAGCTGCTGGAACTGTCGGCGAAATTGCGGACAAATCTTAATGGTTTGCAAGGATTGGCTGCGTTCGGATTGGAGGTGTTGGATTAGCATTTGGGAACACAAGTCCATGCTCGGCCAGTTTTCTTCTGGGTAGTCGCAGATAACGGCAAGGCGCATTCAATTTTAGGTTTTCGATTGGGGATTCTCGATTATTACTGATTCTGACGGTCCAGAATTTCTGTAAAAAATTCTAAATGCTGTCTGGCAACTATCGGCCAAGCATAAACGCTACGGGCACGCTCTAACCCTTTGGCAGCAAGTTCTTGACGTAAAGAAGGACTTTCTAGTAGTTCGGAAATTTCCCTCACCCATCCTAACTCGTCTTTTTCACCCACTACTATCCCGGCATCCTGAATGACGTAGGGAATCTCGCCACTGTCGCTACCAATAACGGGAACGCCGCAAGCAAAAGCCTCCACCAACATACGTCCGAACTGTTCCCGCCAGTTGGGCATAGTTTGGCTGGGGGCACAGAGGATATCCATTGCGTTGAGATACTGGGGGACATCGTTGTGTTGGACGTTGGTGCAAATCCGCACTCTCCCTGGGTAGCGTTCTCCCCAGGCTCGTAGCAAAGATTCCATAGGACCAGTGCCAACAAACATCGCTCTCCAGGGGGCCTCCAATTTATCCAAGACTTGCATGAGTAAATTCAATCCTTTGTCGGGGATAAAGCGTCCTAAGTAGCCGATAACGGGCGGGCCTTTTTCTTCCCAGTCAAGAGAGCGGCGAGTTTCGAGACCTGCTTTTCGATTTGGGTAAAAATGATTAACGTCAACTCCAGGCGGAATTAATCTCATAGGAAGAGAATAGCCAGGACGGTTATTTAAAGCTTCAACAACCATTTGACCAAAACCAATCCATCCTGTAGCACGTCTCATGTTGTAACTTTCAAGCCAGTTAAAGGGGGGTAGGTATTGCTTGGAGTAATTTTGAAAGGTAGAGTAAACCAGCTTAGTTTTTTCAGGTGTCCACCAGGCAATTTGACCGCCTGCTAAAACGTAAGGCTCCTCCCAACAATGCACCAAATCCCAGTCTTGTTGTAGAATCTTTTTGAGACGCCAACCGTAGGTCATAAAGTGAATGCGTTTGCTAAGATTGACTGGCACTGCTTCTAACTGGCAGATGTCATGGCTATCTGCCTTAAAGGTAAGCGATCGCAAGTCACCATGCATAAATGCTGGTGCTACTGCGGTGATTTCCCATTCATCTTTTCCTATTCTTGCTATTTCGTTGACTAGCCTGCGATTGAGGGCGACAACGTAGGAATGTCCTATGGAGAGAAGTTTTTTGGTGGTCGGCATGGTTACTAAATTTTGATATTAAGCTCGTTTACGAGCAGCTATAAAAGTTCCTGAAGCAATTAAGGTTGACCATTGAGGTCTTCCATAAAAACCATTTTGGAAAACTGTACAATTCTGAGTTGGTAAAAACTTAACAAAATCAATTGGATTGCATAAGTAGCAAGCATCATTATCGGCATGAAAAGGAGGTTTTGTATCTGGTTCGCGCATTGAAAAAGTCGCTTTAGTATTCAGATTTTTGGCGATTAAAAGACCAAGTTTAGCTGGAAAAGAACCTAAAACTTCGGGTAAGGTATTCCCCCAAGGGTGTCTTGGCATATCGGGAGTTCGCCAGAAGATATTTTTAAGAGGACGATTTTTCCAAACATATATGGTAATGGCTCTAAAAAACATACCTAAACTTAAAAGATTAGGTTCTACAATGCAAAGCGTTCCTCCTGGTTTTAAAACTCGAATCATTTCCATTAATGCTTTTTGTGGTTCTAAAATATGCTCGATCGCTTGATAACAAGTAACTACATCAAAAGAGCTATCTTCAAATGGTAAATTTATGGCACTACCAGTTACTAAAGTTAAGTTGGGAATTTTAGGACATTCAAAAGCTTCTGGATTCAGGTCAATCCCTACTACGTTATAGCCTTGCTTGCTAAAGATATAAGATGACCACCCAGAGCCACAGCCAACGTCTAAAAGTGTGGTTCTCTTTTCAACCGAGCGGTTTACAAATTCTATATACTTAGCGTACAAGCTACTTGCTTTTTCTTCGCTAATTCCACTAGCTCTAACTGATGTGGTAAGTTGGCTATAGAGTTCTTCTAATTTCTTATTCATATCTAGGTAAACGAACAGAAAAAATTAATGAGTTCTGAATCTCGACTTACTGCTATTGTTCCCCGTCTTCCTCCTGCGGTAGATGGGTTGGGGGATTATGGACTTAATTTAGCTGGACAATTGGCCCAAGATACTGGTTTTGTAACTGACTTTATTGTAGGAGAACCAGATTGGAAAGGGGGAACTTCTGTTGAGGGCTTTGCAGTCAAGGTTGTCGAAAAGCGATCGCCTGCTGCTCTGTTAAAACTTTTGCCTAATGGAGCGAACTATCCAAACGTACTTTTGCATTATGTGGGCTATGGCTATGCCAAGCGTGGATGCCCTGTTTGGTTAGTCGAAGCCTTGGAGCAATGGCGCAAATTAGGAACTAATAGGCGTTTGGTGACGATGTTTCACGAGCTTTATGCTTTTGGCCCAATATGGACGAGTGCTTTCTGGACTTCTCCCTTGCAAAGAAATCTGGCAAAACGTCTGGTTTGTTTGAACGATGATTGTTTCACTAGCAAACAAGGGTATGCTCAAATTATTATTAAACTTAGTCAAGGAAAACATGGCCAAGTTAGATATCTACCAGTTTTCTCAAACGTAGGAGAGCCTGAGTTTCTGTCTCCTCTGACAGCAAGACCAAAAAGATTGGTAGTGTTTGGAGGAAGAGGGCCTCGCACTAGGGTTTATGAGCGATCGCTCTCTGCTTTGGAGCAAACTTGCAGAAAGTTGGAAATTGAGGAGATTATTGATGTTGGCCCGCCCCTTGGTTTCAAGGTAGAGGCTGTCAATGGAACTGCTATTGTGTATTTGGGAATTAAGCAACCTGAAGAAATTAGCAAGTTGCTGTCTGCTTCAGGGGTAGGTTTTTTTAATTACCATCCTGAATTTTTAGCCAAATCTACTATATTTGCCGCTTACTGCGCCCATAAAGTCTTACCAGTAGGAGTATTCTATGAAGCAAGCAACGTGGATGGTTTGGAAGCGGGGAAACATTATTGGTTGGGCAGTGAGGAGACAATGAATTGGCAATTGGCCCAAGGTGTCGCCGATCGTGCTTATTCTTGGTACAAAAATCATCGGTTGTCCGTTCAAGCTCGTACTTTTGCTAGCTGTCTGATGTCCCAAACTAATAGTTCAAACTTATGAAAACGGAAGAACTGATTATTGAGGCAGGCCGTACAGAACGTCAATATTGGAAAGATATCTGGCGCTATCGCGAGCTATTTTACTTTCTGGCTTGGCGAGATATATTGGTTCGCTATAAGCAGACTGCCATCGGTATTGCTTGGGCTCTGATAAGACCTTTTTTAACAATGGTGGTTTTAACGGTAGTTTTTGGGAAACTGGCCAAGTTGCCCTCTGAGGGCGCACCCTATCCAATTTTGGTGTTTGCGGCTATGCTGCCCTGGCAATTCTTTGCTAATTCCCTATCAAATTGCAGCACTAGCTTGATTAGCAATGCCAATCTGGTTTCTAAAGTCTATTTTCCCCGTTTGGTGATTCCTGCTTCTGCGGTAATAGTCAGCTTTGTAGATTTTATGATTTCGGGGATAATTCTCCTGGGGCTAATGGCTTGGTATAATTTTGTGCCAAGCTGGCGGATTATTACTCTGCCTTTGTTTGTAGCAATTGCTTTTGCAGCTTCGATGGGTGCCGGTCTTTGGTTGGCTGCCCTGAACGTGAAGTATCGAGATTTTCGCTATATTGTCCCGTTTATCGTCCAATTCGGCCTTTATATTTCCCCCGTTGGCTTTAGCAGCACCATTGTACCAGAACGCTGGCGTCTGTTATATTCTTTAAATCCAATGGTGGGGGTTATTGATGGTTTTAGGTGGGCTATACTGGGTGGGGAGGCAAAGCTATACTGGCATGGATTTACTTTGTCTTTGGCTTTTGTGGCTCTGGTATTTGCCAGTGGGGTGTGGTTTTTCCGCAAGACAGAACGCACTTTTGCCGATGTAATTTAAGTAAAAACTCGATAAAGATGTCAGATACAATTATTCGAGTCGAAAATTTAGGAAAAAAATATATCATCGGCCACCAGAAGCAAGAACGCTATACGGCTCTGCGGGATGTGATGGCTAATGCAGCCAAATCACTTGGCAGGAAGGTTATGTCGCCGTTTGGTAATCAAACTCTCGATCCAGCTTTTGAAGAGTTTTGGGCACTTAAGGATGTTTCTTTTGAGGTGAAGCAGGGCGATAGAGTGGGCATTATAGGTCGCAATGGGGCGGGAAAATCTACTCTGTTAAAGGTGTTGAGCCGTATTACTGAGCCTACCTCTGGACGAGTTTCTATCAAAGGGCGGGTAGCTAGTTTGTTGGAAGTAGGAACTGGTTTCCATCCAGAGTTGACGGGTAGAGAGAATATTTTTTTAAACGGTGCTATCCTGGGAATGAGCAAGATTGAGATTAAGAAAAAGTTTGATGAGATTGTGACTTTTGCCGAGGTGGAAAAGTTTCTGGATACGCCGGTGAAGCGGTATAGCAGCGGGATATATGTAAGGTTAGCCTTTGCGGTAGCGGCACATTTGGAACCTGAAATTTTGGTGGTTGATGAGGTTTTGGCAGTAGGGGATGCTCAGTTTCAAAAGAAGTGTTTGGGAAAGATGAAAGACGTAGGACAAGAAGGAAGGACTGTGCTTTTTGTTAGCCATAATATGGGAGTTTTAAAGTCCCTGTGCACTTCAAGTGTTTTACTCTCTAAAGGAGAAGTGATTGCTCAAGGAACGACTTCTGATGTGGTAGATACTTACCTGATGTCAGCCAATAACGAACAGTCAAATAGTGGAGAAATTAGTTGGCAAGATAAAGAATCAGCGCCGGGTTGCGCAGAGATGCATTTAGTATCAGTAAGGTTGTTAGGCGATCGCGAAACTGTACAACTCAACTTCGATCCTGAAAAGCCAATAAAAATAGAAGTTATTTATAAAATTCTGCAAAAATTAACAGGAATGCGACTCGTACTTCAGGTTATTAATTCAGAAGGAATTATTGCATTTGCTTCAACAGATCATACCTCGCGAGATGGAGGATTTAAGCCTGGTTTATATTCCACTTGTTGTACAATTCCATCTTACTTATTAAATACAGGTTTATATTACCTCAGACTCCATGCAGGAATTCCGGGAGTCAAAGTTTTAATTCAGCAACAAGATTTTCTTAGCTTTTACATTGAAAAAACAACTCAGCATGGCTCGTCTTTTAATGAAAGATGGCCTGGAGTTGTCGCTCCCAAACTTTTTTGGGATACTCAGCTAATTTCATTAAAATAATTCCCAAGGCAATAATAATGATTGAAATTATGCGTTCTTCTTTCAAAACAATCAATAGTTTTTTAAGTAAAGACAAAACCAAATTCACCATTTATCCTGATGACACTTTTTTAGTATCTTATCCTAAGTCAGGAAGCACATGGTTACGATTTCTTGTCAGCAACTACATAAGCAATAACTCTTGCGACTTTCACGATCGAAAAAACTTTGTACCAGATATATACACGCAAAACAACTGGAATGAAATCAAACGCCCTAGATACATTAAAACTCATCAACCCTTTACAAAAGACTATAAAAAGGTTGTTTACTTAGTTAGAGATGGAAGAAGTGTTGCTGTTTCGTATTACTTTCACTGCTTAAAATTTAGACAGATAGAGCCAGAAGTTACCTTTCAAGATTACTTAACCAAGTTTAATACAGGCAGTTTGGATAATTATTCTCAATGGAATAACCATGTTTTATCTTGGCTTGAAAAACCTCCTCAGAACTTTATATTAGTGCGATATGAAGATTTAAAAAAGGATACTGCTAAAGAGCTGTCTCGTTTGCTTTCGTTTCTCAATATATCTGTAGCAGAAAAAAAAGTGAAGGAAGCAATTGAAGCATCGAAATTGAGTAAAATGAAAGCAATTTGGAGAGATAACCAAGATACGTATCCTGTTTTAGCCAATTCTGACAAAAGCATTCCTTTTATTCGTAATGGTAAGACTGATGAATGGAAAGACTTTTTTGACTCAAGAACAATCAGCGATTTTTTAGAAGTTAATGAAGAAGCGCTCAAAAAGTTAAAATATATATAGCTAAAGTAGTTTAGAATGTAAAAAAATTAAGACTAATGCTGAAACAACTGATTACTCAATATTTAAACAACAGACATAAACATGAATCTCCTTTGCATCCACTAATAAAAATGGATGCATATAAATTAATATATTTTCCAATTCCAAAAGCAGCTTGCTCTTCTTTAAAATTTGTATGTGCGCAACTTTTAAATTTTGATCGTTTGTTGGAACTAAAAAAAGATCATTACGCTCTTCATTCTATTAATTTTCCTTCTATGCCAAGAGAAAAATTACCTTTATGTCAAGACTATTTTAAGTTCTCTTGTGTAAGAAATCCGTGGGATCGTCTAGTGTCTTGTTATAAATCTAAAATTAAAAGCGATCCCGGTTACAATGATATACATTTCCAAAATGGAATTATTAAAGGTTTTGTCAAATACAACTTATTTAAGGCAGGGATGCCTTTTGAAGATTTTGTGGAAGCAGTCTTAGAAATTCCTGATAGTGAAAGTGATTTTCATTTTAGATCCCAACATAATTTTATTTTTGGCGACAATGAAACACTATTAGTGGATTTTCTAGCTCGTTTTGAAAATTTGAAGCACGATTATTTCCAATTATCTAAAACTCTAGGTGTAAGCTTGCCAGAGTTACCAAAGCTTAATACTTCTTCTTCCAAGCATTACTCCAGTTTCTACCATAATGGGAAAGTTGTAAAAAAGGTTTCGTACCGATATGCTAAAGATATAGAATTGTTGAACTATAAATTTGAATCGCTAGATCGTTAAATGAAATTATAATTTTGACGAGATTAAGTTTTTAAAAAACAAGTGTAAGTTTGTGAATGCTTCGTAGAAAATAATTCTATAAATAAATTGAGTAACTAAGACTAGAATTTTACTATTTGATATCTGTAAAAGATTTTTAACTTATGCATTTTTTAGCTAAACTGAGGTCAAAGATTGCTCAAATCAACACAATATCAGCCGAGATAGCACGATTGAAAGCTAATCTGAGTAAAGTTCAGGAAGCATTAGGTAGAATTGAAAACAGACAAATGAAAATTTTGTCTAACAGCAATCTTAATGCCAATGAATTTAGGGTTTTTTCTCAATGGGGAGAAGATGGAATTATTCAGTTCTTATTAGAGCGCATAAAAATCGACCGCTACATTTTTGTTGAATTTGGTGTTGAAAACTACAAAGAGTCAAATACACGCTTTCTCTTAGTTAACAATAATTGGGCTGGTTTAGTAATTGATGGGAGCGAAAATAACATTAGCCAGATTAAAAAGGATTCAATTTACTGGCAATACAACTTAAAAGCTGAAGCTGCTTTTGTTACTAAAGAGAATATCAACCAAATAATAAACTCCTGTGGCATAGAAGGCGATATTGGCTTGCTTTCAATCGATGTGGATGGTAACGACTATTGGATTTGGCAGAACATTAGCGTTGTTAAGCCAGCGATAGTGATTATTGAGTACAACTTTAGGTTCGGTAAGGAAAAATCTTTTACCATTCCGTATGACGAAAATTTTGTTCGCAGTCAAGCTCATTACTCAACAATTTATTACGGAGCGTCTCTCAAAGCTCTTTACCTGCTAGGCAAGAAAAAGGGTTATACTTTTATCGGATGCAATAGCGCAGGTAATAATGCCTTTTTTGTGCGCAAAGACTTAAAGCCAGACTCGATCCGAGAACTGACCGTGGAGGAAGGATATGTAGCGGGACAGTTTCGTGAATCTCGCGATGAAAACGGTCAACTTCTATATTTATCTCGTCAGGATGAAGACAAATTACTATCTTCGCTACCCCTAGTAGAGGTCGATTAAAAAAATGGCAAAAACTATTTTAATCACAGGCGTTGCCGGATTCATTGGCCGCTATGTTGCTCGCCATTTCTCAGAACAGGGATGGTCTGTAGTCGGCATTGACAACTCCCCGCCAGAAAATGCTCCTCTGGCAAATTTGTCTGCTTACCATTGCCTCCAATTGCCAGCTAAAGAATTGAGCGATATTTTGCAACAACAACAGCCCAAATTTTGCATCCACTGTGCGGGCCGCGCTTCTGTTGGTTTGTCCTTGGCAGAACCCGCAGCAGACTTTTATGCCAGTACGGCCCTTACTTTTGAAATTTTAAATGCTTTGCGCCTCTACGCTCCCAAGTGCGGATTAATTTTTCTTTCCAGCGCGGCAGTGTATGGCAACCCTCAGTCGCTGCCAGTCAGCGAGACTCAACCTCCTTCCCCCCTGTCTCCCTACGGATTTCACAAGTGGCAGTGCGAGCAGCTATGTTTAGAATTTACTAAAGTTTATGGCTTGCCTACTGCCAGCTTGCGCATTTTTTCTGCTTATGGCCCTGGCCTCCGCCGTCAAGTCCTTTGGGATATGTGTCAGAAAGTAATTACCCATAATTGCTTAACTTTAAAGGGAACTGGCAAAGAAAGTCGCGATTTTGTCCACGCCCTCGATATTGCTAAGGCTTTGAATGTAGTGGTTGCTAATGCACCAATGGAAGGAGAAGTTTATAATTTAGCTAGCAGTCGAGAAGTGGCCATAGCAGAACTGGCCAATTTGGTTGCTGGTGCTTTAGACTATGATGGAAAAGTTGAGTTTGATGGTATTGTTCCTGCGGGGACTCCCCTCAACTGGCAAGCTGACCTCTCAAAGTTGAGTGGTTTAGGATTTAATCCTTCAGTGTCTTTAGAACGGGGTGTTAAAACTTTTGCAAATTGGTGTCGTGCGGAGTTAATTGGTGTATGACAAAACCTTTACGAATTGGTTTAATAATGCAAGGAGGGCGCGGCTGGCTGGGAGGCGTTCAGTATGTTAAAAATATTATTTTAGCCTTACAGAGCCTACCTTCGGAAATTCGCTCTACTTTTGAGGTTTGCTTGATTTGCAGCGAATCAATTGATGCCAGTTTATACGGTCAGTTTTCCCAATTGTTAGATAAGATTTACTGCTTAGAAAAAGAACTAGAGCCTATTACTTTTGCCAATAGAATACGTTGGAAACTGCTGAAAACTTTTTTGAAGCAAAACGATCCTCGATTTGATGCTTTAGTAAAAAAAGCCAATTTTGATTTTGTTTATCCCTACTTCACTACAGGAAAAAGCAAAAAGCTTTATGGGTCGGCAGCTTGGATTTATGATTTTCAGCATAAGTATTTAAAAGATTTATTTGATAAAAAAACAATAGATGCCCGCGATCGCGCTTTTCAACTAATTGCTAGCCATGCTTCTACCGTCGTTTTAAGTAGCAAGACAGCAGAAGCAGATTTTCACAAGTTTTTTCCAGAATCAACAAGCAACACAAAAGTTTTATCTTTTAGAAGTTCGTCTTCGCCGACTTGGTATGAATACGAACCTATTAAAATCCAGCAAAAATATCACTTGCCAAATCGGTTTTTTATAATTAGCAACCAATTTTGGAAACACAAAAATCATTTGTTGGTTTTTCAAGCTCTTGCAAGCTTGCAAAAATCAGAAGTTTATCCTATTGTTGTTTGTACGGGTCATATTTACGACAATCGTCAGCCAGATTATTCAGATGAAATATTAACAATGATTCATAAATTAGGGTTGGCAAAACAAGTTTACTTATTGGGGTTAATTCCTCGCCTAGATCAGATTCAACTTATGCGGCGATCGCTTGCCTTAATTCAGCCTTCGCTTTTTGAGGGATGGAGTACCGTTGTTGAGGATGGTAGATGTTTGGGAAAACGAATGATTCTTTCAGACTTTCCAGTACATTTAGAACAAAATCCACCCAACAGCGTTTTTTTTGAGCGGCATTCTCACGAACAATTAGCTTCTCTTCTAGCTGATTGGTGGGAACATCTTTTACCTGGACCTAATCCAGAGGAGGAAGCAATTGCTAGAACAAATAATATTAAGGAGGTGCAAGCCTTTGGAGCAAGTTTTCTTAACATTGCTAGAGGGAAGCAATAATTCTCCTTGTCACTAAAGGTTTAAAAAGTTTATTAATTGGTTAAATGTACCGATGATTTACAAGCGAGCAATAATTATCGCAAGATTTTCTTTGCTCAAAAGAAATCATAGTTAAAAAACTCAACTATCAACAGAAAACTTCTCAGAGCCAAAGCAAAATGCTCAATGTTTTGGATTACCCCAAGATTAGCATTATTACCCCTAGCTATAATCAAGGGGAGTATCTCGAACAAACCATTAACTCGGTATTATCCCAGGATTATCCTAATTTGGAATACATTATTATAGATGGCAACAGTAGCGATCGCTCCGTAGAAATTATAAAAAAATATGAATCTCGGTTATTCTACTGGCATAGCCAACCCGATCGGGGGCAGAGCGATGCTATTAATCAAGGCTTTGCCAAAGCAACAGGGGATATTATGGGGTGGCTCAATAGCGATGATTTACTGGCTCCTGATGCCCTTAACGCTTTAGCCAAAGTCTATCAACCTGGCGATCGCTGCTGGACGGGAGGCGCAATTCAAATTAGTCTAAATGGCAGCCCAGTAACTCATACGCCCTCAAATACAAAACCAATTACTTATGCTGAATTGCTTCATGGACGTTTGATTTTAAATCAAGTTTCTACCTTCTGGACTCGCGAGCTTTGGGAAAAAGCAGGAGGCTACGTCTCAGATTTGCATTTAGCGATGGATTACGAGCTCTGGTTGCGCTTTACCCAGATAACCTCAGTAACTCCTATCTATAACAAACTAGGAATTTTTAGAACTCACGAAAAAGCTAAAACAGGTACAGTCAAGGGCTATCAAGATTACTTAGCAGAATGCGATCTTGTAAGACGCAAGGAATATGAAAAGCACAAATTCAACAAGATCGCCAGAACATTACTGATTACTTTTTGGACGAGATATTCCCTAGCTAAAAATGGAAATTGGCGTCATTGGGTTGGCAGACGTCGAATCCCTTACATATAAATAGAAACAAAAGCATAACTATGGCTTTGAGAAAAATCTTTTAAGCACAATTACATAAGTAATATTAAGCTATCTTAAGCCAGAATATACTCAACAAAAGTCTAGCCTTGATGCTAAATAAAGAATAATAATTGTTAAAATATTTAGACCCACATTCTGAACTTCAAAGTGTAGCATAAAAAGCAAATTTTTTCACCAAGCTCTAATGTTAACTTAAGGGAACTACAAGTAAGATACAATTGGAGATTAATGATTTGTGATTAAAGTCTTTTTAATTTGCTCTGGCTTGGGAAATGTAAACCGAGGATTTGAATCTTTTACCCAAGAATGCTTTGATTGTTTATCGAAAGAACCTTCTTTAGACATTACCTTATTTAAAGGGGGTGGAAAGTCTGGTGAAAAAGCATTTACCTTGGGTAATTTTACTCGTGACTCCTTGATGGCCAATCAAATTGGGAAAGCAATCGGTAGAAACTCTTATTACATAGAAGAAGCCTCGTTCACCCTCAGCCTTTTGACCCATATTTCTAGCCAGCAACCCGATATCATTTACTTTAGCGATGCAGTTGTAGGCAGTTTGTTATGGCACTGGCGACGCTTAACCAGACAAAGCTATAAACTTTTGTTGTCTAACGGCGGTCCTTTTTTCCCGCCTTTCATACGCTACGATTATGTGCAGCAGCTAACGCCCAATCACTTCCAAAAGGCTCTAGATGCAGGATGGCCTGCTGCGAAACAAAGTTTCGTGCCCTATGGCTATAAAATACCAGAAAATTTCCAACTCCTCTCAGATGCAGACCGCGAGGGACTGCGAGCCAGGTTGGGGCTACCAACACGGGGTTCTTTGGTGTTATCTGTGGGGGCAATTAATAAATCTCATAAACGGATGGATTATATCATTCGCGAGACAGCCAGTTTGCCAGAGCCGCGACCTTACCTTTTACTCCTGGGTCAGAAAGAGGATGAATCTCCAGAAATTCAGCAGGTGGGGAACAGGTTGTTAGGGTCCGATCGTTTTCAAACTAGAACTGTTACTTCCAATGAAGTAATAGATTATTATAGAGTAGCAGATGCTTTCGTGCTAGCCTCTCTCAATGAGGGATTTGGTCGCGTTTTTTTAGAGGCAATGTCTATGGGGTTGCCTTGCTTGGCCCATGATTATGAAGTTCCTCGCTTTATTTTGGGAGAGGAAGGGTATTATGGCAATTTTGAGTTAAACGGTAGTTTGGCTAGTTTATTAGCTCAAGTTTTAGCAGAAGGCGATCTAGAGTCCAAGGCTTTTATTCGTCATCGCAGGGTTTACGATCGCTTTAGCTGGGAGCAACTACGTCCAAGTTACGTCGAGATGATTCAGCGCGTAGCCAGTCAAATAACAATCTGATATTTACCTGTCAAGGAAAGGTTAACATAAATGAAGATATCAACTTTCATTAAAAGAGGCATGAGCAAATTTGGTAGACTTCCAGTCATCAAAGATGTCCTTTTGATAGGAAAAGATAAAACAGCTACTACCAAATTTTGGTTAGGAAAAAAGCAACGAACAGAGTCTTCTGCTACTTTTGAAAAATGTCAAACTCTGGAAGATTATTTTCAATTTGCCGCTATGATGTTTGGCAGTCACCAAATCAAACATGAGATTCTTAGCTTTTTAGAATTTGCTAATTATGAAAAACCTAAATATGTGTGCGAGATAGGCACTGCTAACGGCGGTACCAATTTTCTCTTGAGTCAAGCTTTGCCTTCTGTGTCCGCGATGATTGGTGTTGATTTATATGTAAAAAATCAAGCGCAATTAAAATATTTTTCCAGGGAAAATCAGGGGATTTATTTCATAAATGGTTCTTCATACGCTCCTCAAACTGTAGAAAAAGTCAAAAATATTTGAGATCGCAACAAACTAGATTTGTTGTTTATAGATGGCGATCATAAATTACCTCAATCAAGCGGATCTAATTTATGCCCCATGTCAAACTCAAACACATTTGTTAAGCTACCTACGGGCATTAGGCTTGATTAAAAAACCGATAGTTTGTTTGGCGCACCATCCCATAAATCAAGGCAGGCTTAGTAGCTTGCGATCGCCATTTATCAAGTTATCCATTTAGGGTACAGATGCTTTTCCTAGTTTAAGCCAGCAAGTAGCTGAAGCGATCGACAGCCTTCATAATCAATCGCCAAAATCTGGCCTATTACCTTGGGGACCAGACGTTAACTTTTATCCTGCTACTTCATCTTTAGGTCAAGGAGTTGTTGCTGCTGGTAGAACTGGTAGGGATTTTGTTACCTTTGGTATGGCTGCATCTCGAACAAATGTCCAGGCACAGATAATTTGCCTAGAAAATTCGGTTTCGGAAGCATTTCACAGCTTTGCTCAAAACGTGCGAGTAACAATTCAGCCCCAGCAAGGTTTTATGAAATATCCAGAGTTGCTAAAAATCTATCAGAATGCGAGGGTTTTGGCAATTCCGATGTTGGACGATAAAAATTTATGCGGCCTTACTGGCCTGATGGATGCTTTAGGTATGGGAAAGCCAGTTATTATGACTAAGCACCCTCTTATTTATCTCGATATTGAAAAAGAAGGGATTGGAAAGTGGGTAAAACCTGGTGATGTTGAGGGGTGGAAGGAAGCTATTGAATTTTTTGAAAACAACGAAGACGAAGCATTTGCAATGGGAAATAGAGCTAAGGAGCTTGCGAAAGGAGGAATCAACTCAGAATGCTTTGCTAATAAAGTTATGGATATTTTCGACCGGCTACTCTCTGCTTAATCCTACTAAAAATTAGTTTTTCATATCCATTAACCAATATGAGTTCAGCCCCTTTATTTTCAGTAATCATTCCCACCTACCACCGCAACGACTTGTTAGCAAAGTGCTTGGACTGCCTTGCCCCAGGAGTTCAGACCTTGACAGCAGACCAATATGAGGTTATAGTAACAGATGATGGCTCAGAGACAACGGCTGAGGAAATGATTCAAGCCCGCTATCCTTGGGCAAAATGGGTTGTAGGCCCGCGCAAAGGCCCGGCAGCGAACCGAAACAACGGGGCAAAAGACGCTCGGGGTAAATGGCTTGTTTTTACAGATGACGATTGTTTGCCAGATGCTCAATGGCTTGATTCCTATGCTAAAGCTGCACTTTCCGAACCATCCTACTCAGTCTTGGAGGGGCGAGTTTATGCTGACAGACCTAGACGCAGCCTTGCAGAGGTATCGCCTATTAACGAAGCAGGAGGCTACCTCTGGTCTTGTAACTTTGCCATTGAAAAAAAATTATTTCAGTTTCTAACAGGCTTTGATGAGCGGTTTCCCTTTGCCACAATGGAGGATGTAGAGTTGAGGTTAAGGCTGACGAAAGCTGGTTATCAATATTTTTTCGTCAAGGATGCCTCCTTATGCCATCCTTGGAGGTATATAAATACATGGCAGATGTTTCAACTGCATAAAAAGTCTATACTAATCTATTTGTCTATTCACCCGGAAGAATCAGTTAAATTTAATTCTATTTGCTACTTAAAAGCAAGTATTCGAGGTTTACTTGGAGAGGTGAGCGTAGGTCTTTTCAAATTAGGGGGAAGGGGAATTAAAGAAACTTTACTAAAGCGCGTTCTGTGGTTGCAAATGGCTATCATTATGGCAAAAAAAAGTTCATGCAAAAAATAAGTCTATATAAATTTACTATGAATGTCTTTTCAAATCAATTTTTCTAAAATATTTTTGCTAACGATAACTTACGCACTGACTCTACAAGAAATTTAGACAACATTTTTTTTACATTATAGGCATATTTTGATTAAGCGATTTTCGTAAATTCTTATAACTTGGAGCGTTCTCAGACTTCAACGCTAATAAATCTCTATATTTCAGAGGCTCAATGATCAAAAAAGTTAATTATCAAAATAGTTGGCTAGAGAGCTGGAAACAGAGCTACTCTTACGACCTCTTAGAACTGTATAATGACAAAAGCCTTTTGGGCTATGCCTATGCTTATGCCAATCGCCGCAAACACACTTTAGAGTTAGTACGAAAAATTGCAAAACCAGGAGCGACGATATTAGATGTAGCTGCCGCTCAAGGAAATTTTAGCCTTTCTCTAGCAGAAATGGGTTATGAAGTTACCTGGAACGACCTGCGCGAAGAACTGATTGATTATGTCAAGTTAAAGTGGGAAGGCGGTATTCTTAACTACGCACCTGGAAATGTTTTCGATCTTGGATTTGAACGCGACTTCGATATAGTATTAATTACTGAAATTATCGAACACGTTGCTCATCCAGACGAATTTTTAAGAAAAATTGCCCGCATGGTAAAGCCTGGTGGCTATATTGTTATGAGTACACCCAATGGAGAATATTTTCGTAACCGCCTTCCCAAGTTTTCAGATTGTCAGGATCCTAGCCAGTTTGAAGCAGTTCAATTTCAGCCAAATGCAGATGGTCACATCTTCCTCTTGCATTTAGACGAAGTAGAATCTCTGGCACAGCAAGCAGGGCTAACCGTTGTTGAAAATAGGCTTGTTACTAACCCTCTGACCAACGGTTATCTCAAGCTAGCAAAGATTCTAAATATCTTACCCCAATCCTGGGTTTACGTTTTTGAAAGATTTACTCAATCTCTGCCTGGAGGCTTAAAAAATAAACTCAGTACCTGTCTTATTTCTTTATTAAGGGTGGACAATTAGCAATAGGTTGTCCCAAAAGTAGCGATACCTCGCACCATATGCTAATGGGGCAAAACTATCATTGACTCCCTTCCACTTGTTCCAAAATTTGGAGAATTTGATTAGCAATGAAATCTTTGCACGCAGTCTTGGTGAAGTAGCCAGACAAAAAGCTCAAAGTTACACTTGGCTCGGTTCAGCAGAAAAGATAGTCCTGGCTGATGAAAATTGCATCGGGTATAATTCAGAAAGAGTATTTTAAAATGAACAACAATTCTTTTGATGTAATGGAAGACCTGCGGTGGAATTCGCCCGTAGTTAGGTATTGGTGGTATCGCAAACAATATCAAGTTATTAGTTTAATTAATCGTCATATTAATTTTTTTGAAAACAAAACAAATCAAACCTCAGACCCCCCTCTTTTTGTAGACATTGGATGTGGAAAGGGAACAGATTTATTTCTATATCGCAGCTTTTTGCAGAAAAGATGTCCTGGATGGCGATTTGTTGGTGTGGAAGCAGATCCGCAGAGCATAGCTAGTTTTATTGGTAATAAGAAATATTTTAACGCAGAGAATGTAGATATTATCCCTAGCAATCTTGCTAAACCTCTACCTTTTAAAAGCAATGAAGTTGAAGTAATATACTGCTCGGAAGTTATCGAGCATATTCCAGAGCCTGAGATTCTACTGACTGAAATTAAGCGAGTTTTAAAACCAAATGGTTATTTGCTTCTAACTACCCCTAACGAACCAAACGTATTTCAGCGTTCTTACTATTCACCTACACGTCGCGAAAGGATAAAAGCAGAAGTCCAAAGAAAAGATAATAGCAACAAAGTAACAGTAAATTTTAATGGTGAAGAAGCAACGCTGCACGGTCATATTTCAGTTAGAAAAATTAAAGAGTGGGAAGGTACTTTAAATGATATTGGCTTCAAAACTATTGATTATGAACGCGGAAGTGCTTTATATGGCCACAATCGTATTTTTGATAATACAGGAATTTTAGCCGTTTTTTTTGTATTCGAGACATTGCTGGATGTATTTCCACGAAGGTTAGGACGTCATTTATCCAGTCAACTAATTGGATTATATAACCTTAAAAATTAATTAGACCTCTCCAGAAAAGATGATGAAACCCTTAATATTAAAGGCTCACTATGGTGATTTTTGGAGAGGTCTATTTTAGTAATTTATTTTACATTTACACTAAACTGCATCAGCGATCTAAATACTCCTACTACAATAACCAATGTTAACTCTATCGCAAATTTGGATGCATAACAACTTAATTAATCAGTTTCAGCTAAAAGCAAAGGGGTTAGGTATTTTGAAGCCTTGGAATAATGCTTAAGATATTATTAGTCCTAGCTACTATAATGCCGCTATGGCTAAAACTGTTGTTTTACAGACGGGTCATGGGCAGGACTACTGGGAACCAAGTCAAAATCGGTCTTAGTTACATTCAATCAGCAGAAGTTATCATCGGTGACAACGCTCAAACAAGACACTTCAATATTATAAGGGGTCTCCTACGCTTTCAGGTTGGGAGCGGCTGCTATATCGCAAACTTCAATCAGTTTTTCGGTAATAGCATTGTTTATCCCTGATGGACTCGCGAAATGGTTTAACAATGAATATCTGCGTAGGAGAAGACGCTTATATAGAGGCCCGAGCAACATTATCGGGCTGTAGCCTTCCTGACAGAACTGTTGTTGGAGCTGGAAGCGTAGCCAACAAAAATTTTGCCCCAGAAAGCACCTCCTTCTTGATTGCTGGATTGCCAGCAACAATTAAAAAACGTTACGAAAGTAAAAACCTGTCTGATAGAGCTGGGAGCTAAACAGACTCGCCCCAAAAGTCATAAACTTGCTTCCATTGTTTCCAGTATTATCTTGGCCATATCGTCCCAGGCGTACTCTCGCAAAACTTCAGAAAAGGAAGCGATCGCCTCTTTATAGGAGTAGATTGCTTCCCGCCACTTCCGAAGCCTCCCCATCAAATCCTCCGCGTCTGTGGGGTCGGGAAGTAACAAACCCCTGAGATGCTCTGGATACCTTTCCGCCACCCCAGCCGTAGCGCTGACCAAAGCAGGCAAGCTGCAGCAGAGGGCCTCATGTACCACTAGCCCATAAGCTTCGTAACGAGTGGGGGCAACCAGACAATCTGAAGCCCGCAGCAGCTCCGGTACGTCCAAACGGAAACCTAAAAAATGAATGCGGGAAGCAATGCTAGCTTCAGCAGCGCGGCGCTGCCACTGGGGAAGTTCCGCACCAACGCCAATAGTTACTAAATCCGCATCCCAATCTGGATCGGCACATAACCTTTCCCAAGCAGCAAATAGGGTATCAAATCCTTTGCGGCGATCGCCTAAAGCACCAATAAAAACTACAATTGGTTTTTCACCATACCATCCCAACCCCTGACGCAATTTTGTTCGTTCTTGAGTAGTAGCCGGGTAGAAGGTTTTTGCATCTATGCCGTAATAGATCCTATTCACCCGTTTTTCAGGAATCCCAAGCTTTTCAATTATATCCCCTTTGGTGCGCTCTGAATTAGCAATAATTAGCCTGGCAGATTGCAAAGCTCGTCTTTCTCCTTTTAGAGAAGCCCCATAAGAAACCTCTCCCTTGATCTTTTGTAATAGCCCCGTCCGATTTTCAGGTTTATAGGCAGCGTGGACGTAATGCACCCAATTAACATCTCCCCACAAGCAGTTACCCCCATTGACCAGTACCCTGCCACCTGCGGCCGTTACGCGCCGCGCCTGGAAGCGCCCCACCCAATCGAGCAAAGGGGCACTCAGCAAATAGGAATTGGCAACCTTTGGTACTCGGTGGAAAGTGACATTTGGATAAGCCAACAACTCGGGGGCGACCCTATAGGCAACCAGATGCACCTGTTTTCCTTGCCTGGCCAGGTAGTCAGCCAAGGCAAAGTTTGCTCTGTCCATTCCCCCCGTCCTGACAAAATCACCAGTTACCAGCAGGTAAGGCCTCATACTTTCCCCCCTTTAGTAGAGCTGTTGTCTGACATTCCATTGCGAGCAGCAACAAAAAGCGCAGTATTCAATAACCAAAACTCCATTCCTCCCTGACCGATAAAAATGGGGTAATTGAAAGTAATGGCCAAAATTCCAATGTTATAGGCGAAAATCAATCCACCCCAGAGGGCAAAGTCACCTAGTTGCTGATTTAAGGCAATCTTCCAGGCAGTACGACAGGCAAGGTAAATCGCGGCAACGTAAGCAATAATTAGAGGCACTCCTCCATCCAAGAGCCATCCCGTCCACTGTATTTCAACCCAAATGGGAGAAGCAAAGGAATCATTGGGATTGCCAAAATAGCCAAGTATAGTTCCCCAACGTCCCAGCCCAGCCCCGAGAGGATATTGAGGTAACAGCTCTTGTATTGTATGCTCCAGGAAAAAACCACGATTTTGATAGTAAACTTCTTGAGGATTATCAGCAAACAAGCTGGTAATTCGTTCTAGTGTTGATTCCCCTCCAACTGCAACTGCCCAAGCGAAAGCACCTACAAAAAGCGCGGTAACGCCCCCACTCATAGCTGTTAGCCTTCCAAATTGGCCAGTGCGAGCCAAAACGATTCCCAGACAAATCATACAAATGGCAGCAAATACTAAAACAGATCTGAGTTGGGACAGGTATATGCAAAAAAGGCCAAGGGCAGCACTGCCCATACCAAAAATCTTTAGTACGGGGTTTTTCACCTTCAATGCAATTCCTACTCCGAATAAAAGAGCATAAAACCCCGCCATTGCGGCTCCTCCAGGCCTGTCAGTGAGGCCCATTGGTCTGTAAACCTGTTCGCCACTGGCCAAATTTATGAATAGATTTTCCCCTCCCCATTGGTTGTTTTGAATAGCAGTTGAAAGATAGGGCTGAAAGCGACCTGGAAAATAAGTCTGCAAGACACCAAAAAAGGCACTTAGAGTGTGGAAAAGCCAAATCAAAAAAATCAAGTTCTCAAAAGCTTTGGGTGCCATCTTGACGCGGGACACCCAAAATAGAGGGCCAAGAATAGCAAGGTACATGGCAAACTGGGCTGCCCCTGCTGCTAAGGTATTGATGGAAGGGTGCAGGCAGAAGGAAAGTAAAAGAATGACGAGTACCCATATTGCTGCTTCTCTGGCTGGATGTCTGAGGCCTTTTCCTCCTAATGTCACTAATAAAACTAGGCTTAGGGCGAAAGAGGCGATCCGCATTGGTGCCCGAAGAACACCAAATTGAGGGAACAGCAGGGCTATCTGTAAAGAAAACTGTACCAGGACGAATGTGTGGGCCCACGTCCACTGCTTTTCTTGAGGAACTATTAAAGATGAATGGGTTAAGTTTCTCATTGTTTGCTGTCTTGTGTAAGGTGACTCATGTAACAAAACAAGGGCAAGCCGTACTTAGTACCTTCCAGCGCTTCCTAATTCTATGCTTGTAAAGCATCAGATTTGGGCACTAAAACTCCGTCTGTACTCATGTACCTTACATTTTTATGTTAATAGACTCTTCTATTGTGGTGGTAGTGGCAACTTACTTTTGTAGCGGTCTGGCTGGAACGCCAACCACAGTTTGACCTGGTAAAACGTTTTTCGTAACCACTGCATTTGCACCTATCTTTGCACCTTTACCTATGATAAGACTTTGATTTCCTCCCCTCACAATTGCAGCGCCAGCACCAATCATCACGTCATCTTCAATAAAAATTTTGCGTTCGGAGCCTACCCAAGTTTGGGCAGCAAGAGTTAAATGATGATAAATTTTGACTCTGTGTGCAATTTTTACATTAGCATGAACTACTACACCCAAGCCGTAATGGTGAAGCCCTAGATGGGGGCAACTTACTTTTGTGCGGCTCCTTACTTATTTCCTTTTAGCACTTTCCACCCCGATTTTTTTAAACGTTCTATTGCCCTTTCAGGTTGCTTAGTAGCTAAAAAGCTTGTTGGTTCCCACCTAGTCCGGGGGATTTTCGAGTCCGGGGGCAAAAGCGCCGGTCTGAAAAACTTCCTTTGAATTCGGAAGAGGCTATAGCCACTTTCTTCAAATTTTCTAGTTACAGCAGTAGGATATTCCTCATGTTCTTCAAAAACACAATCCCGAATCCTTTGTTCTGATAGTAAATTTTTTGCTCCTTTTAGCACCGAAAGCTCGTGGCCTTCTACATCCAATTTCAGAATACCAATTTTCTTCGGTGACGGAAATAGATCGTCCAAAGGAACAGATTGTACTCTGACAGTTTTAAAACCTCTTAAAACTGGTTTGTCATCAATATTTTCTGATGCTATAACAGAAGACAGACCTCTATTAGTTGTAAAAGAATCTGGCATTCCAAGGATAACACTTCCTTGTCGATCGGATATCGCTATTTGCTCGAACTCAATCTTACTTTTTGTCAGTTTAATTTGCCATTTTTCGATATTGTATTTAAGTTCTTTAAATATTTCTGGATGAGCTTCAAATGCCCAAACATGACCTCCCTCAATACTGCCGACGCGGGCTGCCATAACTGCAGTCATGTAACCAATATTAGCACCAACATCGACGGCTATTTCGCCAGGTTCGCTCAAGCGCCAAAGAGTTTCCGTTACTGCTAAATCAATAACTCCGAGCGTAGAAATAATTCGTCCGTGTTCTTCCATCGGACGAACTCGTATTGACAGTCCCCAAGGCAATTTTTCCTCAAGAAATTCAGCCTTGGATGGAGAATGAAATGGTAACAATCGCTTCCAAGCTCGTCTGGGCTGATAAAAGTATTCCGGCTTGAAAATACCAGAAATTTTCATCCTCTAATACTCCTGTTAAATTAATGTTTAATTATATTTGCTTAAGCTCTAACCACTTTAATACTTAACTTTACTTTTGGACTAACAATGCCAATGGCTCAAGTTCCGTTCCTGCACAAAAACAAGTTCCCTTTAGACATTATCAAAATTTCGACCGATCGCACAAAGGTTATCGCTAAAATTTCGCCCCCGAAAACCAAGGTTTGCAGGCCAGTGCCAAGGTGTAAAAGGAATACGACCCCGATCGCTATATTCAATTTTAATATCTGTCAAACCGGATTCAGTTGCAATGCGGATTAAGTCAACTTCTAGTAAAGCAGTAATGTGTGCGGGATACAGGCCGGGAGCTTCTTGAAAAGCATTAAACTGATTTTTCAACACCAAAGTTAGCTTGCTCAAAAAACTCAGTTGATTTGGTGTTGTAACTATAACCCAACCTCCCGGTTTAACCAACCTAACAAGTTCTCGCATAAAAGCTCGTGGGTTTTCCAAATGCTCGATAGTCTCAACGGAACAGACTACATCAGCAAAGTCATCTGGCAGGTGCGCTTTGCCCGCATCCAAATTTAGGGGAATAAATTCTGCCTCAGTAGGAAAACCTTCGTACCTGACAACATCCACCCCAATATAGCGATCGAAGCGATCGCCCACAAACCCCAAAAGGTTGCCGCTACCGCAACCAACATCAACCACCATCCCGCCACCAACATGATGTTCCGAAATAGCTCGGGCTACCATTTGGTAAATAGGATCGCTACTAGAGCCTTGGCTTTCGCGCGCGCGGGTTTCGACATCCATTGGCCCATTTTGGTCTTGCTTATCAGCACCAATCATGCTACGGCCTCCCTTTCAAAAAACTCAGCTAACAATTCTCAGAAACCTTCTAATTTGGTGCGGACTCTTCTAATCTGTTGGCAGTAGGAACTGTTTTTTGTAATGGTTGCGCTGGAACACCAACCACAGTTTGACCTGGCAACACGTTTTTCGTAACCACAGCATTAGCACCTATCTTTGCACCGTTTCCAACGATTAGGCTTTGGTTTGCCCGCCCTATAATTACTGCACCAGCTCCAATAGCCACATCGTCGCCAATGAAAATCTTATGTTCCGAACCTGCCCAGGTTCGGGCAGCAAGGGTTACATGATGATAAATTTTGACCCTGCGTCCAATTTTTACATTGGTATGAACTACTACACCCAAGCCGTAATGGCAAAGTTGAACGTCTTTTTCAATTTCACATTCTGGAGACAGGATTGCATGAAAAACCAAGAAATTAAAAGCCTTTAGAAATCGAGCAACCCAATATAGTTTTTTCCTGTAAGCCTGACAACTTAACCACCAAATGAAGGAAGGGTTCACGGATATTCTCCTTATAGCTAAATATATGGCAATATTGGTTGATTAACTTTGAGGATATAGCAATTTCAAACGATTTCTGGCAGATTTTCGATGCCCACACGTTTTTCCGGTAATTAATCCCACACCAAATTTTAAATTATGGTGTGAGGTGAATCGGCAATTTAACCAAAAGCTCGTAAAGTCGCTGCAATTGCCTAGCAGGATCGCAAAGTAGGTAAGCCCGCCCTGGCCCTCCAGCAGCTAGAGTTGCCCTCTCATTAGGATTGATAATCAGCGATCTAAGAACTTCGCTCAGTCCCTTATCATCGTTAGGCGCAACTAATCGCCCGCAAGACTCATCGACAACCTCAGCCCCTCCACCCATCGCAGTCGTCACCACCGGCAACCCGGCATAAAGCGCTTCGACAAAAGCAATGCCAAAAGGTTCCGGTCCCGTGTTGGGCTGGCAGTGAATGTCAGCCGCCGCTAACAAATGGGGCACATCAGTCCTTTGACCCAGAAAACGAACCCGATCGCCTATACCCAACTCCCGCGCTTGCCCCTCCAACTCTTGCAAATACTCTTTCTCGTGGGGCCGCTGGGCACCTCCAGCGATCCAGCACAGCCAACCTGGCAAATCTCGCAACTGCCCCAAAGCAGAAATTAAGGCAGTTTGTCCCTTCCACCTTTCCAAGCGAGATGCTTGGATAATAACCGTTGCCTCCTCTGGAGCATTCAATTCTGCCCGAACCGCACGGCGTACAGAGTCGCGTTCTTGAATATTTGGGCGAGTAACCGGATTATAAACTAGATGGCAGCTAATTTCAGGATACAGATTAGGCATAGCTGCTTGGGTGTAGTAGCTGTTGGCGATGACCATATCTGGTGGTGTCTGCTTGGCCCATATTTCCAGCCAATTGTTACCCTTGGGCGTATCAGGAGACCAAAACACCAAGGGTAAATTGAGTTTCTTGGCTACCCTTCCAAAAATTCCTTGCACCCAGCAGCCGTGACAAACTACGACATCGAAATTCTCCTGCTTTAAAAGTTGAGCGAATTGACGGCGAACCCGCCAAACTGTCCAAGGACGACTAACCTTAACCTTCCCCAATAGATGGACATTGCCCCCCACCCATCGCAGTTCTTCCGCGAGTCTTCCCTCAAAGCACAAGGCAAAATGTGGCTGCATCTGCGGACAATACATCCTCTCTCGTGCAAGGGTTATCAACATGGTTTCCCTTCCACCAAATAAGTTGCCGGCATAAACGTGCAAAACTTTCATGAGCTTAGGTCAGGACTTACGAAAAAAGGACGAGAACTTGAAAGCCATGTTTTTTTAAAGCATGGATGAAAAGTGAACGGGCGATTTTAATCGCCTTGAAAGCTTCTAGTTTTTGTGTTACGGTCGTAAAAGCAAGTAGGAAAAAAATCTGCGCTTTGAATCGTCCTAGTACGGAGAAATCCCGTTCGTTAAGAAACAACGGTTAGATTGACTCTAACGGCAGTATGACTACACCACTGCAAATAATGGCAGGACGACAGCAGATGTCGAGCTATTTGCTCGCTGGCACTCGACTTATGCTAGCGATAATAAAAGATAAGCAAAAGTAAAGTGAGGGACTTGTTAAAAAATAAACTACCAGTCTCTTGTAGGTTGGGTGCCGCGAACCTCCACCCAACACCGGTATCTTATTAAATTGCAAGTCCCTAAGCGCAATTTATGTGGCCATTAGTCAACATTTTGAGCGTGTAGTGGCACTTTGATAATGCCTTTAAGAGTTCAGTTTTGGACGAATTAAGAATCTGCGCTGCTTTAGCACGCAGAGTATCAAATAATAGGAAGGCAATTTAGACCCTTGAGATTGCTTCGCTAGCGATCGCAATCACATCAATACATTTGAGATTGCTTCGCTGGCGATCGCAATAACAGAAAGCGGATTTTGGAGGACATTGACATCCTCATCGCCGTAAACGAGCGAGGATTCCTACTGTTGCCCTAGAGCTACTGGTGGGTTGACACTGATTGGTGCTGAAACGAACTATCTTTTTACGGATAGAATTACCATTTCTCCATGTCCGTTTAAAGTCTCAGACTGCCCGCCCGCGACTTTTTCATTTTAGCACAAACCTGAAAATTGGCAACTTTAGATTTTAGAAAAAGCCGCCCTCAAAGGGCGAGGCTTGAGACCCATTTTTTTGGTCAGCGGCCTTCACCAGGATAAGCCAGCTTTTTGTTAAATTTCGACAGAACCCCAGAATAAATTTCCAGACTGCGCTCGGCCATCGCTTGCTCGTTGAAATAGGCCGCTCGCTTGCGGCCCGCAGCCACCAGGCGATCGCGCAAACCAGGCTCGTCCAGCAAGCGTTGGGCCGCCCCCGCAAAAGCAACCGAATCGTTAATCGGTACCGTCAGGGCCTCTTTTTCGTGGCGGCTGACCCAGGGGACGCCGCTACAGATAATATTAGCGTTGATTACCGGACAACCGCTGGCCATCGCTTCCACCTGGACTAACCCAAATCCTTCGCTGCGCGCGTTAGAAGGGAACCAAAGAGCCGTAGCCGCATGGTAAGCGCCCACCAATTCGTCGTCGCTGACGCGCCCCAACCAGATTACTCTATCTTCTACTCCCAGTTCTTTAGCCAGGGCCTTCAGTTCCCCTTGCAGCGGACCGCTCCCTACCATTATCAGCCTTCCCGGAACTTTTGTTAATGCTTCGATGGCAACGTGCAGGGCCTTGTAGTAAACTACCCTGCCCGCGCTCAACCAGATTGGGCCTTCATATTTGCGCTTTAATTCTGCGGCAAAGGAAAGTGCCCCTGCATTGGGACTGCGAAATCTGGAACTATCCAAACCCAGAGGCAAATAATCGAGATTCTTTTTGTAAGTCTGTAAAAACTTGGACCCAGTTATGTATTGAGAACTGGTTGCTAGTACCGAAGATGCTTTGCCATAGACAAAGTATTGAAAAGGTCGCAGCGCATATTTCAAGATTTTTTGCTTAATAATATCGCTATGGTGGGTAACGACTAAAGGTACCCGCTTGCGCAAAGCCAACATGGCAATCAACATAGTCGGGTTGGGCGTATGAATGTGAAGTAAGGTATTAGGGTTTCGGGTCACCTGGCACAGCTTTTTAGGAAGTGCGGGACAAATATCCAACCGGGCAATCGAAGCAAGGCGTCCCAGTCTAATTACCCTCACTTTTCCATCCATTTCTTCTATGGTTTCAGTTCTGTTAGTTGTAGCGGTAAAATTGCCGTTACTGTCAAAAGGATTGACACAAAGTACGACCACTTCAGCACCTAAATCTGCTTGAGCCCGGGCTAGAGTTTGAACGTGAGTTTCGATGCCTCCGGGCACCGGCGGGTAATATTTGGATAAATGGCAAATGCGGTACTTTAATCCTTTCTTGTCGCGATCCCGATCTGATTTTTCTGGAGTTAAGCTTGGATTTATAACCGTGGAAGACCGAGAGCTTTTAAGGCTATATGCCCCTAAAGTTTCAAAGTTATGGTGCATGGCGATAGACATCCTTTAGATGAGTTAAACAACAATCTTTGCAAGTAAAAACGGGGATAGATTTCCGGAGTTAGTTTGCTGTTTTTGGAGTATTGGAAACCATCCTTAGATTGCACCGAGACAGCTATTTAGTTTGTTAAAAAAATTATGCATGGCTATTTTTTTTAAAAAAAACTCCATGGGATTTATAATGGCTTTAAAAAGCGTTTAACCGCGATCCTTAAGCCATTGAATCTGATTTACTCAACACTATTTAATTAGAGAATTAATTAGTTGACGTTCTCCCCGTGCTAAAGCAGCGGGGATTCTAAATATCACTATTTAGACTTTCTCTTTCATCGAGTCGGCTTACCTGTCTGAGTTT
>CAZUCT010000051.1:0-29744 GCA_964619285.1 uncultured bacterium
TGGTTAAACAACTAACTCCATCCGATCCTCTGCCTCAAACTTTTCAAACTGCTAAGAATTACAGTTTCGAGCTAGTTTTAGACAAGATAAACTCCCTCAACCAACTGCGTCGAAAAATCTTAGAGTCGTCTTATCAAACAGTCAATTAAGGTTAATATTTTAAGTAACATCGCGATGGGTTTTTTAATAGTTCCAGTTCTCTTATGCAAAACACGGCGGTCCCTTTGAAACCACCAAAAAGTTCGGGCTTACCCAATCCCTCTCCAAACAAACGTCCCACTGGAGCTGGTTATGCCGAACCTGACGAACGAGCTGAGGCAACTTACGAACAAATTAGAGGAATGAGGGATGACGTTCCTCAAATTGCAGCTAATTTAGATATTCCCGAAAATGTCGTTAGTGCGGTCCGCAACCACGTTTTTATCGAAGAACACGATATTGCTGTGGGACCGGGACAAGTTAAGCGATCGCGATTTGCCGCAGACCCAGAAATTGCCGAATTATGGATATCTGCTATTGAAGGTACGTTGTCAGCAGATGACCTCTACACCTTCCAACGCATATTTGCCCATGAATATGTAGAGCAAGCGCTGATGAAACGAGGACTTCCCTTCCGTTCGTCTCATCCCGAAACTTGGAAAAAGGGTTATAATAAAGCAACCCCCAAACATTACGGTGCCCACGACCTAGCACCGCTATGCGACATTATGCGCGATCCCTTCGACCACTGGAAGTGGCTGGGACTTGCAGCAACGCAACTTCCTACTGGAGATTTAGAGCCATCCAAACTTGAAGTTGTAGTAAAAATTATTGAGGCACTAATTCTATGATTACCAAAGAGCTAACTCAAACTGCACTCGACCGTCTCCTGGCAATTAACTGGCAGGCAGATGATTCTCGAATCGATTCTCACGTTGCCCTTTTCCAGGAGTATCTCAGACGGATGTCTCTCTGGGCGAAAACCCTAGATTGTCCGAACTTATGGCCCTTTTTCGATGTGACGGCACAGATATCTACATCGGTAGAAGTTCCTGATGAGGCGATCGCGCAACTCAAAGAACATTTAGGCAACTTCCGACTCCGCAAGAATATCAAACAAACTTGCGAATGGTATCTCCGGTGGGGAGCGATCGCGACTACTACCCCAGTACAAAAATTTGACCTTCCCGCTCCCTACGATCCTTTAATATTAATGTATGAAAGAGGAGCGACCTTTTATACCGAGCATGGTTTTTTCTGCGTTTCCTTGGCATCGTTTCCCAGGAAGAATTGGAGCGACTATCATAGTTTAAAACCTGTGGTACAGTTAGACGATTCAGCTTTAGACAGTATTGACTTTAGCAATGTTGGTATTTCTTAAAATGCCAGATTTACCAACTGTCGTCTTATCAAACAGTCAATTAAGGTTAAGATATGGAAGAATTATTTACTCTCAAAGACCTCTTGCTTAAGGGCGATATTTCTGGGGCACTGGTCGTAGTCGAGGAATTGGAAGAAATGAGTCGCGACGATAAAATTAATAATATCAGCAGTTTTGCTGTAATTTTGCTAATGCACTTAATCAAACAGCAAGTAGAAAATCGCACGACTCGCTCTTGGGATTTGTCTATTCGGAATTCTGCTTGGGAAATTCAGAAAAAGAATAAACGACGTAAGTCTGGCGGTTATTATTTAGCCCCAGAAGAGTTACGTCTGGCATTAGAAGAAGCTTACCCTATAGCTATTAACAAAGCATCTCTAGAAGTAGCAGAAGGTGATTACGAATCCCAGGAATTAGAAGAGCTGGTCGACCGAGAAGAAATCCTTAATAGTGCTTATGCTTTAGTGATGCCAGAAAGGATTGATTAGGGCTTGCTGAAAAAGGTAAATATTATTGAGGCACTAATTCTATGATTACCAAAGAGCTAACTAAAAGCACCCTTAACCGCCTTCTGGCAATTAACTGGCGCTCGTTTTCCAACCGCCTCGCAATGACCATATTAGTCTTATTGAAAAATTGGCGAAGGTATTGGAATAAGAAACCCGGTTTTTTGCCAACCGGGTTTCTGGGCACCCTATCTAATTAAGAAACCCGGTTTTTTGCCAACCGGGTTTCTGGGGGGCGAGTTAGCCTTGAAAAATTGGCGAAGGTATTGTTCAAAAAACCGGGTTTCTTGACCTAGCTCTCTTAAAACTGAGCGTCCTGCAACTCCCCAGGACGAACCGATATCTTTTCAGTCTGAGTGCCGCGCTGGATAGAGATGCTTAAAGAATCGCCCATCTTAGTTCTTTCTACCAACTTTTGCAACTGTTCGGCGCTCGTAATCTTCTCGCTATCTATCTTCACAATCACGTCGCCGCGACGCAAACCGGCCTGGGCTGCCGGACTGTTGGCAAGCACTTCCATAACCAATACTCCCTCCGTATCGGGAACGATCGCCACCGAATTAGGATCTTGCTTCAACCGTTCCACAATCTCTGGAGTCAGCGTCACCATGCGAATGCCGATATAAGGATGGGGCACTCTCTCGCCGCGAGCTAATACATCCTTGATTTCTTTCGCTTTATCGATAGGAATAGCAAAGCCAATACCTTGACCGTCGGCGCGAATAGCAGTATTGATACCGATAACCTCGCCGCGATCGTTCACCAACGGACCCCCAGAATTACCCGGGTTAATCGCAGCGTCCGTTTGAATGAAATCTAACCGCTTATCGGGAATGCCCGCTTGGGAACTGGGACGCTTCAAAGTGCTAACAATACCTAAAGTTACCGTATTATCCAATCCTAACGGATTGCCCACAGCGATCGCCCAATCCCCAACGCTCACATCTGTAGAACTTCCCAGAGCCGCTATCGGCAGATTATCTCCCTCAATCTTGACCACCGCTAAATCCGTCGGCTCGTCTATCCCTCGCACTTCTCCAGTAAAAGTGCGTCCGTCTCTCAAAGTTACCGTTACCGTATCCGCCCCCTTGACAACGTGGGCGTTAGTTAAAATGATACCGCTATTATCGACGATAAATCCCGAACCTTGTCCCCGTTCCTGATATTCCTGGGGCATCCGAGGCAACAAACCCTCGCCAAAAAAGCGACCGAAGAAAGGATCGTTACTAAAGCGATCGGGAATATTGCTAGAAACCGTGCGCTCCGTATCGATGCGAACAACCGCCGGTCCTATTCTATCAACCGCACTAGCGATAAAGTTACTCGCATTCGTCGGTACTGGCGCTTGTGCTACCACCTGAGAATTGTTGTTATCGGCACTTGCCGGGGGCAATACTAATGTGGGAACAGCGCGCAGGCCGGTTAAAGTCAAGCAGACACCTGCTAGAACTGCTAAAGTATGAGTGGTGAGTTGGCGTAAAGATTTAGAGCTTTTATCGGTTGACATTGTTGATTTTTCCTCTTGTGTTGATGTTGTTTTTGTCGTTGAAACTAAGTAGCAAAATTAGAACAGACATCTTGTCTGTTCTACGGGTTGCGATCGAGCAGCTACGAAGCCAAAGCTTTTTTTGCCCGGGAGGCTAGAGCGATCGCCCCGAGTTTTAACCTCTGCCACTGGGACTTAAGAAACTGTTTCCCATCGCTGTTATCTTCAATTTTGACGCGAACCCCTTTCCGTCGTTCCTTATCTTTGGCCCTCGTCTCGAACCAGTTTTTAACAGCTCGCGACTTGTCCTTAACTTCGTCTTCCCAGCTAACAATTTTGCTTTCAATAACTGTTACATCTATGGCCTCCGGGTCGTAGATTTTTTGGCTTTTACCTCTAGACTCAAACTCGGCACCATTAATTCCTGAATTTTCTTTTAAATAACTTGCCAAATCTTCCAGCAAGATTTCTTCTACCCAATGGACGCCCTTGGCATTATTCGTCTCGTTTTCCAACCTGCGGTAATTTTGACGGTCTTTAACTGTATTCATAATCTTTTCCCTCCTTTTATCTATTAATTTTTCTTTTCTTAGTTATTAAAAAGTTTATGTTTTCAGCTTTTTTGCCCTACAACTTTAAAGTATCGCAAACAATAACTTAGTTTATTTCGGCTGTTTCCACAGGTAAAATGGGGATTACCGAACCGAAATAGATAGGGGTGCATTTTAATTTTAGAAAAAACCAAGAATTGATGGCTTTGCTGTTAATTGCTAATTGTTAATTTGCCAACTAATTTCGTATTTTGGTCAATCTGGGATTAACCTAAGAGATAGTCCGAAAGGATTAAGATTCCAGTTTCGTAAATAAGAAGTAATTGGGAGCAAGTCACTTTTCTAAAAAAATATTACCCAATTCCCCATTCCCCATTCCCAATTCCCAAAAAAAGTAGAATAACCCGCCCAGTTAGTTCGGTTGCTGTCACTATAAGACCGATCTAAGCACTGCTAGTATGGAGATAACTAAAAGAAAACAACTTTATCAAGGAAATAAAGAAAGAACCATGAATAACTTACCCTCTAGAAACCACGACTATTCTCAAAACTCTCAAAGCGGCAGCGAAAACCATCTGTGGCAGTACGTTCAATCTATGAACTCCGATATCGTATCTCAACTGTCACAACCAGATGCCGAAGTAGCTCAAATTATGGAACGCAACCTTAGAGGTATGTTAGGGAACTTGCCACCCGAGCATTTCGGAGTAGCTATTACTACCAGTCGCGAACAACTCGGCAGTTTATTAGCTTCTGCAATGGTTAGCGGTTATTTTTTCAATAATGCCAAACAAAGAATGGAGCTTGAGAGGTCTTTGTTGGCTTCAGCTAAAGATGGCTAATATTGCGGGTTGGGCGCGTCGATCCTTGCTTTGGGAGAATCTCACGAGCGATCGCGCCCTTTTCCTTATTCTAAAATCTAAATTTAAACAAAAATCTAAAATCTAAAAATTGCCATTTCCAGTATTTTGTCCTGGGAATTTTTTGATGGCAAAAAACCTGCTTTTAGGGGGCGATCGCTCGAACTAAATCAGATAAAAAATCAGCGCTTGACAAAAGCATCTATTTAACTTAGGATTGAGAGGCTGTGGTAAAAAAGGAGTAAAAAATGAGCGAACCCGGAGAAATTTCCTACGGAAGCCATGATTGGTACGTCAAACTGGTTAAACAAGTATCAGATAGCGGCGAAAATTACATTCAAGCCGACAAAGTAGAAGTACAAGACGGCGTTTTGCTGTTCGTTCAAAACCAAGAAGAAGGGGAGAAAATTATCATGGCTTTTGCTCCTGGGACTTGGTTGAGCGTCCACATTACCACCAGGCAAAAACAATAAAGAAAGCAATAAAGTAGGTAGTAAAAAAACGGCTTTTTTTTGTCAAAAAAGGGTTGCCTGTTCTAGCTGTAAGCTCGACGGCAACCCTACTAATTTTTTCGGGGGAAAATAGTTTAGAAAAAAAGAGCGTTAATTGCGAGGGCCAGGTCCACCTTGACCCCGGCGGGACTCAATTTTTTGACGTAATTGTTCCTGTTGTTCTGGGGTTAAAATGTTACGAATTTGCTGGTGGGTGGACTCGCGAAGCGATCGCATTTGTTCCCGCTGTTCGGCAGATAAATTCATCCGCCCCATACCTTGACCTCTCTGCCGTCCTTGGCCTACCTGCTGTCCTTGGCCTCCAGGCTGTCCTTGCCCTTTCTGCCACCCTTGCTGCCTCATAGTTTCAAACTGCTGGCGTTGTTCGGGAGTGAGAAGATTCTGCATTTGAGATTGAGCATTTTCCCGAATTTGCTCTATCTGAGCTTCCTGTTGTGGGGTGAGGTTTAATTCCGAGAAACCATTGCGAAATCCTCTAGCGCTAGCTGCCATTGGAGTTAACGAGAGGATGAGGGCAGAAACTCCTGCTACGAGAGATAAGAATTTGATTTTCATAACCTTTGCTTCTTTTGAACTACTGTTTGATATTTTCATCATATAAAACCCGCCGTCAGAACGACATGAGGCAAAAGTCCCAAATTTATCTAGGACTTTAGTCCTATTGTTGGGAATGGGCAATGGGGAATAGTTAATAGATAGAGGACAGGTCGAGAAACCCGGTTTTTTGAAAAAACCGGGTTTCTGGGATAGCAAAGAAGCTATCGCTGCCTCTCTTGACAATTAAGTATTGACAATAAACAATAGACAATTAACAATTAACCAAATATGAAAATATCTCAATATCCCATTCAATTCTTATTATACCTGGAGTGGATTTTGCTCGGAATTATCGCCACCAGCGAAGCCCTCAGATTTCCCCTCTCCAGTTCTCCAAGAATGCACTTTTGGCGGGAAGCTTCCGGCATTCTCTATTTTAATCTTATTGCCTTAGCCGCTTTCGGTGCAATGGGATTAATTTTACCGAGACACAAACAGCCTTTTTACAAAATAGTTTACACCGCTTTAGAAATAGCTTTAATTTTGTTCATGTCCTCGGGCAGAAGCTTTAGGCTGTTTCCCCTGCTTTGCGTAATTTTGGTAATTAGAAATTGTTTTATTTTTGAAGGAAAGCCAGGTTTAATTGTAACGGGATTTGCTTTCGTTTTATTTGTTTTAAAGCAATTGGAAAGATTTAATAGATGGAGCATTATTCCTCATGTAATGCAGGAAAGATTAGTTTTTATGTTGTTGAGTTCTGCTCTTTTATTTGGATTGGTATTAGTTTTTTTACAGCTATTAGTCAGTGCGGTAATTTCAGAACATAATAGCAGAAAAAAATTAGCGATCGCCCACGAAAAACTCCGCCAATACGCCCTCAGAATCGAAGATATTGCCACCTTGCAAGAAAGAAATCGAATTTCCCGAGAAATCCACGACTCCTTGGGGCATTATTTAACAGCTTTAAACCTCCATTTAGAGGCAGCTTGGAAACTCAGAGAATCCAATCCCGCCGAAGCAATGGAATTTTTAGCAGATGCCAAACAATTAGGCTCAAAATCCCTCGAAGCAGTCCGTCAATCTGTGGCTGCTTTACGTTCCGATCCTTTGCAAAATCTATCTTTAAAAGAAGCGATCGCCACCTTAACTGAAGAATTTCACAAGTCTTCAAATCTCTTACCTAACACCAGCATCAATCTCAATTTACCCCTGCCAAACGATATCAAAACAGCAATTTATCGCATAGTTCAAGAAGCCTTAACCAACATCGCCAAATATTCAGAAGCAACAGAAGTCAAAATTACAATTTCGGCAGAAACAGATTTACAATTAACAGTAGAAGATAACGGTAAAGGCTTCAACTTAGACCAAAATACCACCGGTTTCGGCCTCCAAGGAATGCGCGAAAGAGCCTTAGCCCTTGGAGGCAAATTTAAAATTTTAACCGCCCCCCAAAATGGCTGTAAAATTCTCGCCACCTTTCCCTTATAATTTTCCAATAACCCATCCGCTACATCCGTTACAAAATCCGCTGCTAACAAAATGATTAAAATCTTATTAGTTGACGACGAAATGCTCGTACGCCGAGGTTTAAAAGCCCTATTAAAATTAGAAGAATCTCTAGAAATAGTCGGCGAAGCAGAAAACGGAGAAATAGCAATTAGTCAAATAGAAAAACTTCAACCAGATGTAGTCTTAATGGATGTCCGAATGCCCGTCATGGATGGAGTGGCAGCTACCCGAGAAATTAACAGTCGATTTCCTAATATCAAAGTTTTAATATTAACTACTTTTAACGACGATGAATATGTCACCCAAGCATTGAAATATGGGGCGGCGGGATATTTATTAAAAGATACCCCTTCCGAAGAATTAGCCCAGGGGATTAGATTTGTCAATAAAGGTTATACTCAATTAGGACCTGGAATAGGTAAAAAAGCCATTTCTCAAATTCCCGTTAATCCTCCCGATCCTCCCCAAAGTTGGCAAGAGTTGACACCCAGAGAACGAGAAATTTTAAAATTAATTGCCAGTGGCGCGAGTAATAAGGAAATTGCTAAATCTCTTTATCTTTCCGAGAAGACAGTTAAGAATTATGTAACGAGTATTTTAGGGAAATTAGAGTTGCGCGATCGCACCCAAGCCGCTATTTTTGCCAACTCTTTTTTATCTGGGTTAGAATAGATACGGAATTAAAAAACCCGGTTTTTTCAAAAATTCAAGAAACCCGGTTTTTTGAAAAAACCGGGTTTCTGGGGGACGACGAATCAAAAAACCGGGTTTCTGGGGGACGACGAATCAAAAAACCGGGTTTCTGAGTTTATAGACAAACCCTATAACTTATAATCCAAAGGCTGACAAAAATCCTCAATTCCCGTTTTCAACGCATAAATAACCACCGGTGCCGCCAACACTGGCGGACAAACTTTCTTCTCCAACAAATAGCCAACAACCTTAGTCAAATTACCATTAACTAAATCCTCCCTAAACTCTTTTTCGCAAATAGAAACCCGACATCTTTTAGCCTCACCTTCCAACCAATTTTCCGAAGTATTAGGTTCCATCCCCACTTTTAAAGCCAAAGAAATCGACGCATCCTCCAAATCTCCCTCGCAATCTTCGATTAAATCTAAAGCCTCCATCACCTCTTCATACTCCGACAATTGAGAACGAAATCGAGCAATTTCTTGAGTAGTTAAAACAATCATAAATTCCTCTAAAAATTGAATAAAATTAATCAATCGCTATCCAACCAAGCCCCAGTTAAAGCCACCGCCAAACCATCGGCAGCATCGTCAGGTTTGGGAATTTCTGCTAAATTTAATTCCCGCGCCACCGCCTCTTGTACTTCTAATTTTTGGGCGTTACCATAACCCGTTAATGCCTGTTTAATTTGAGCGGGAGTAAACTCAACTAAAGGCACTTCCCGTTGAGCTAATACCAATGTTAGCACCCCCCGAGCTTGGGCGACCAAAATTGTATTTCCCATCCGGTAAAAAAACAACTTTTCCGCCGCCGCCAAGTCTGGTTTAAAAGTATCAATTAAAACGTGCAAATCGTCATAAATTGTTTTTAAGCGCCGCCCCATTTCCTCCCCCGCCGGAGTTTGGATGACCCCAAAATCTACCGCCTCCGCTTCCGTTTCGCTATGGCATCTAATTACCCCAAATCCTAATCTTGCCAACCCCGGATCTAACCCGAGTATTATTTTTGTCATTATTGCTAATCGCTAATTCAGTTCGTAGTAACGACTTTAGTCGTAAAAGTTATTAGTGGTAGGAAACGAGCAATTAGCAATTAGCAATTAGCAATTAGCAATTCCCTATTATTCCGGTTCTGCCAAACCAAAAACGCGACTATAAACCTTTTGAACTTTAGAACCAGAGTCGATACTTTCTAAAGGATCTTTGCGCAGCCGGTGTCGCAGACATAAAACAATCACTTTACCAATATCTTCCACCGTTACTTCTTGGCGACCTTCAAAAGCTGCTAAAGCTTTTGCCGCCCGATTTGTTACCAAATCTCCGCGCAAACCATCCACATCTAATTCGGAACAAACTTGAGAAATTTTGACTCGAAAATCGTAATCGATTTCTACAGAATTAAGAGTAGCTTGAGCCTCCACCAATTTCTTTTGTAATTCCTCTTGTTCTGGCTGATATTTCTGTAAAAATTCATCGGGGTTTTGGTCGAAACCGGCCCGTTGTTCGACAATTTCTACTCGCAAAGCAGGTTCTTTAACGGTTCTAATTTCGGCGTGCATTCCAAACCGGTCTAATAGTTGGGGTCGCAATTCTCCTTCTTCCGGGTTGCCGGAGCCCACTAAGACGAAACGGGCGGGGTGGCGGATGGAGATGCCTTCCCTTTCTACAGTGTTCCAACCGCTTGCCGCCGAGTCGAGCAAGACATCGACGAGGTGGTCGTCGAGGAGGTTGACTTCATCTACATAGAGAATGCCGCGATTAGCTTTAGCAAGCAATCCCGGTTCAAAGGCTTTGACCCCTTCAGATAGGGCTTTTTCGATATCGATAGTGCCGCAAACTCGGTCTTCCGTAGCGCCCAAAGGCAAATCTACCATTTGGACTTTTCTTCTGATAATGGGGATGTCTTGGTTTTGGGAGACGCGATCGCGAACCGGATCGCTCATCAGATCGGCGTCGGTGGGGTGAGAGTTGAAGGGATCGTCTGCCACTACCTCAATTTCCGGTAATAAATCGGCCAGGGCCCGAATGGTAGTCGATTTACCGGTGCCGCGATCGCCCATAATCATCACCCCGCCAATTTTGGGGTCGATGACATTTAAGAGAAGGGCCAGTTTCATTTCTTCTTGACCCACAATTGCGGTGAAGGGAAAAACGGGACGTCGCCTGGTTGCGGACAGGGTTTGGGAATTTACGCTGTTGCTTAGTTGGGCTGTTGGACTCACGATCTATTTCTTGTTTTAATGACCGTATTTCATTGTGGCATATTGAGGTAGGCTGCGCAATGCAGGGCCTACAAATTTCTGGTAAATTATGGTTGGGCGGGCGATCGCTTTAGAAATCTGTTTATTTTACTATTAATTAATTTTTGAGAGTAATTATGTTAGTTGAATTTTCTGTAAGTAATTTTAAATCGATTAAAGAAAAGCAAACTTTAAGCCTTATCGCTGACGAATCTAGTGTCAAGTCAGATAATGTTTTTACTCCAATGGAAGGCGACGAGCTCCGGTTGCTCAAGTCTGCGGTTATTTATGGAGCCAATGCTTCTGGCAAGTCAAATATTATCCAAGCTTTCTCAACTTTTCTACATTTTATCAATCGAGTAAAGTTTGATGTCAAAGACGATATTCCTTTTTTTAAACCCTTTCTCTTAGACTCAGCTTACTCACAAAAACCGACAGATTTTGAATTGGTTTTTATCTTAGGTGGAGTAATGTACGAATACAATTTAACCTTCGATAACCAAGAAGTTATTAGCGAAAGTTTGTACTTTCATCCCCAGAATAAAAAAGAAAAATTGTTTGAACGCGAAAAGTCAAAAGTTACTCTGGGGGATAATTTTCAAAATAAAGATGAAGTTTTTAAAAAAGCTTTCAAGAAATCTGCTTATTTATCGCTAGTTGCAGCGGAAGAACATCAACAGATGCGGAAAATATATGAATATTTTGAAGACTATGTTGTTTTTAGTTCAAATAACACTGATATTAGAAAAATCTTAGAAGTAGATCTTACTCAAAAGTTATTAAAAAACAAAAATCTAAGAAAAAGACTGGCAAAATTAATGAGAATTGCTGATACTCACATCGATAATTTTCTTATTGAAGAAAGTGAAATCAAATTTTTGGAGCAGTCGCCTGAAGATATACCAGAGGAGGTGTTAAAATGGATAATCGATCGTCATAAATACGAAATACTTACCGTTCATAAAAACTACGAAAATCGTCATCCAGCCAGCACGGTTAAATTCGATTTTTCGGAGCAAGAATCAGTGGGAACTAAAATACTTTATGCACTGGGTGGTTTGATTTTATTGGTTTTAGAAAGCGGTGGTATAATTATTGTTGACGAACTAGACAATAGCCTGCATCACAAGCTTTCTAAGTTTTTAATCAAATTATTTCACGTTCCCAAGAGCAACCCGAAAAACGCACAAATAATCTTTGCCACCCACGACACAACTCTACTTAATTGGGAGTTGTTTAGAAAAGACCAAATTTACTTTACTGAAAAAGATAAATATGGTGAAACAGACCTTTTTTCGGCACAAGATTTTGACAGCGTACAAGATGACTCGCCTTTTGAAAAATGGTATTTGCAAGGCAAATTCGGTGGAGAACCTAATCTTAAAGAAATGGAGTTTATTTTTGGCGATGACTAGGAAAAGAAAAAAGAAAGATAAACAGGATAAGTATCGTATTTTCATAGTTTGTGAAGGTACTAATACGGAACCAAATTATTTTAAAGAGATTGCCGAAAAGCCAGAAGTATTTAAAGGTTTTGCCATCACAATTTACCCCAGTGAAGAAGAGAAAAATAAAGGGTTAGACAACCAGGGTGAATCTATTAAAACAGACGCAAAAAATCTGGTAAAGATTGCTAGGGATGCCAGGGAGGATTACGATGAAGTTTGGGCAGTGTTTGACAAGGATGGTTATACCAAACACGAAGAAGCTTTTGAGAATGCTTAAAAACTAGAAAAAGGAAAAAAAGTTGTTAATATTGCTTTCTCCAGCATTGCGATTGAGCATTGGATTTTATTGCACTACGAACAAAATAAAACTGCTTTTAATAAATCTCGGGATGTAATTAATTATTTATTAGACAAAGGCTATTTTATTGACAATCCTAAAAAAGAGAAAACTCCCGTATATTCTCAACTTCAAGCAAAGACCGAAACAGCCATTCAAAATGCAGCATGGTTGCGGATGGAAATGGAAACCGAACTCCAAGCTAACGATGGTAAATTTTATGAATTAAATCCTTACGTTACCGTAGATGAGTTAGTAAGAAAGCTGTTAAATTTTCCTCGCGTAACTTACGGCAAAATTAACGAGATAGTCGAGATGGATGACCTAAGTATTAAAGTTAAATCCTTTGAAAGGAAAAAGAAGGAAATTAAAATTGACTTAACCGTTATTAATCATCAAAATATTGGTTATTTAATTAATAACGGCCATAAAGAATTTTCTGTTATTAATGAAGATGGAGAGAGATTTCCAATGTCGATCGCTACATCGGAATTAATCGACCCAGACACAGAAAAAAATCTTACCTTAAATTTTTTAATTACTAAATCTAAGGGTAATTTAAGATTTAATTTTATTCGAGGCGATCGCCAAATAATTATTGATTGATAAAAACGGTGCGCGGTGCGCACCCTACTAGAGCAACACAGCTAAAATTGTGGGTAACTCACGACTCACACTCACGACTCACACTCATACTCTAAAAAAGAGTTTTTTCTTTGAGTAAGAGTAAGAGTATGAGTATCAAGAGAAAATACCCACCATTTTAGCAGGGAAGCACTACTACAAATACTTAAAAATACTTAGGATTAGACTTTAACAATTTCTCAGCTTCCGCCGCAGGTAAAGGTTTAGCAAAGAAATAACCTTGACCGTATTCGCACCCGAGAAAGCGCAGTTTTTCTAACTGTTCTTTAGTTTCTATTCCCTCAGCAATAATATCCATTTTTAACAAATGAGCTAAGTTGATAATCGTCCTAACAATACTCGTATTAGTACCATCTTCTTCTAATTCCATCTGACCCACAAAAGATTTATCGACTTTTAAAGTGTCCGTGGGAAAACTGTTGAGATAACTTAAGGAAGAATAGCCGGTGCCAAAATCGTCAATTCCTATTTTGAGCTTGAGGGATTTTAGTTTATTTAAAAGAGCGATCGCCTCCCGCACATCATCCATAATTACGCTTTCAGTTATTTCTAATTTGATATGTTCTGCCCCAACCTCCGATGCTTCTATAATTTCTTTAATTCTCTCAAATATATCTGGTTGAGAAAACTGTTTTCCCGACAAATTTATGCTCATCATTAGAGGCTGGGAACATTGGAATTTATCCTGCCAAACCTTTAACTGATGGCTGGCTTCTTTTAACACCCATTCCCCTATGGGAACGATTAAACCTGTTTCCTCCGCCACCGGAATAAATTTCCAGGGAGAAACTAAGCCAGATTTGGGATGTTGCCATCTAATTAGAGCTTCAAATCCCATAATTTTGCCGCTTTTCAAACAGACTAAAGGCTGATAATATAGTAAAAATTCTTTCCTTCTTATTCCTTTTCTTAAATCGCTTTCTAAGTGCAATCTTTCTACTGCATATTCGTGCATTGCCGTTTTAAAAATTCGACAATTTCCAGGACCTTTTACTTTAGCGCCATACATGGCAATCCGAGAATTTCTTAAAATTGTCGAGGCTTTGCTTTCAAGATTTTTGTCGATAACAATGCCAATACAAGCAGTGATAGTTATCTCTGTATCTTCGATATAAAATGGCTCTTGAAGGACTTGATTAATTTTTTTTGCTAGCAAAAGAGCAGCTTCAGAATTTTTAATTTTGTCTAGTTGTATGGCAAACTCATCTATGGATATTCTGGCTAAGACATCGTTATTTGACAAGCATTTTTTGATTCTTTTTACGATAGCAATTAAGAGGCGATCGCTCGTCAAATTACCGAAACAATCATCAATAGCTTTAAAACGATCTAAATCTAGATAAAAAACTCCTATTCTCGGGTTGTCATCTATAGTAAAAATATGGCTGCTTTGTTGAACCATATTCAGAGCCTTTAATTTTCTATAATGAGTTTTCCTTCTCAGACGATTGAGAAATAACTGCTGGTTTGGTAAATCAGTGAGGCGATCGTACAACGAAAAATAAAGTTCTTTCCAGGCAATAACTCCCATTCCAGATACTACAAATCCCACTGCTGTTGGCACTAAAGGCACCCACCCTCCCAACAGAAACAAACTAAAACTAATCCACCATAAAATAACATTAGAAGTGGTAAATAATAAGCCAATTTTCACCGGATGGTTTACTTGCCAAGCTAATAATCCACCTGCTAGCGACCAGCAACCTATCCAGAGAATTTCCACCAATTCCGACCAATACCAAAACAACGTAGAAGATGAGAAATTGGGTAGAAATTTGGGAAGGTTAGCAAAGAGAAAATTATCTGAGAATTTGATTTCGATTTTATTGGGCAAAGCAGCAGTTAGGATCTGACTAACAATTTGTGCTTGAATCTCCACTCCTGGCATTTTTGGCTCTTCTTCTTCTGCGGGGCTATAAGGAGTCAGAAATAAATCTTTAGCGCTGGGAGCAGTGGTACCGATTAACACTATTTTATCTTTTACCCAACTTTCTTCAATGTTTCCATTTAATACTTCTGTTAGACTGACTTCTCTAGCTACTTTTTCCGAACTCCGATAATTGATTAATATTTGGTAGCCGCGACTGTCCGTATTTACATATCCCCCATCATTAGAAATTAAGGGGGTGAAGACAGCTTTACCTAAGATAATTTTATTGGCATCTTCTGGACTGTTTTCTAGTTCAATTCCTAAAGGTTTTAGATATAATAAAACTAGCCGCAATGAGAAAGAAAAATGACTTTTGTTTTCTTCGGTACTGGCAAACATTAATTGTCGGCGGATTACTCCATCAGTATCTAGCAATAAATCGTTAAAACCAACTCGTTCTAGGGCTATGCTTGGGGGTGGTTTTACTCCTGGGGTTTCCGAACTCCTGATTTTTTGAATAGCAATTACATTAGGCGCTTGAAATTGATTTACTAATTCGTTATTACCGGGTGGTTGGGGAAGATCTCGATATATATCTAAGCCAATTGCTGCCGGTTGATATTTTTGCAGTTCGGCTAACGTCCGAGCGATGATGCGATCGGAAAGGGGCAGCGGTCCTACTTTTTGAATGTCGCTTTCCGTAATTGTAACTAAGAGCATTCTGGAATCTATCGACTGGTTTCCCCTCAATCGTACGAACCAATCGTAAGTTTTTAGCTCTAAAGGTTGCATCCATCCTAACTGCCTAATTACCAGCACTAGCAAAGTCACCGTTAGGCTATTTAATAGTACCATAAGATAATATTTTCTGGGAGGTTTACTAGAATTTTTGGTACTATTTATTAGGGAAAATAATGACATAATAGAACGCAGGTAGCTCTTTTTTTTTTATTAAAATAGCAGCTCGTTGAAGGATTATCGCAATCTTATAACAATTAAAAATTACCAAGGCATCCAACTCTGTTGTAAAATGCTCCTGTTGAACTTTGGCATACTTAAAATTATGACAACTCAATCTCAAATTCCAGTAATTGTTAATGGTGCGGCGGGTAAAATGGGCCGCGAAGTGGTAAAGGCCGTGGCCAATGCCAGCGATTTGACTTTATTCGGGGCCATCGATATCAGTCCAGAACACCAGGGTAAGGATATTGGCGAATTAGCAGGATGCGGCCCATTGGAAGTGCCCGTGGTTAACGACCTCCAAGGAATGCTGGTCATGGCAGCTCAGGAAAAACAGCCGGGAGTGATGGTCGATTTTACTCACCCAAAAGGAGTTTACGATAATATCCGTTCTGCCATCGCCTACGGCATCCGCCCCGTGGTCGGTACTACCGGTCTTAGTCCCGAACAAATTCAAGATTTGGCAGAGTTTGCCGCAAAAGCTAGTATCGGCGTCTCGATCGTTCCTAATTTTTCTATTGGTATGGTTCTCCTCCAGCAAGCGGCCATCGCTGCTTCTCAATATTTTGACCATGTAGAAATTATCGAGCTTCACCACAACCAAAAGGCTGACGCTCCCAGCGGCACTGCTATTAAAACTGCCCAAATGTTGGCGGAGTTGGGCAAGACTTATAATCCTCCAGCAGTCGAAGAAAGCGAAAAGTTACAAGGAGCTAGGGGGGCTCTGGCCGACGAACAAATTCGCATTCATAGCGTCCGCTTGCCCGGTTTAATCGCCCATCAAGAGGTTATTTTTGGCGGTCCGGGCCAAATTTACACCCTGCGTCACGATACTAGCGATCGCGCTTGTTATATGCCCGGCGTACTTCTGGCTATCCGCAAAAGCATTCAACTTACCAGTTTAATCTATGGTTTGGAAAAGATAATTTAGGTTATGGAGAATTGGGAATTGGGAATTGGGAATTGGAAAGTTAATAATTAAGCACTGACAATTACCAAATATAGTATTTTTAAACGATTTATCAACAAGCAAAAATCCGAACCTATTCCCTATTCCCCATTACCCATTACCTATTACCTATTACCTATTACCAAATATGTTAATTCCTTTAACTCGTAAGACTTACGAAGAACTAATTCCCGCCGTCGCCACTGGCGATCAATATGCTTATTGTTGGGGAAACCTTTCGGACCTGTTAAAAAGAGCCTTAATTTCTGCCGCGATCGCCTCGGTTATTGCCCTGATTAATCTTGCTTCCTCCTCCAGTACCGCTCCCTTTTTATTAGTAGCAGGAATCATCGGATTTCTTTACTGGTTTTGGGGCCCGGTTTTAACCGCCAGTCTGCGCAACCTCCAATGTCGCCGCTATCCATATAGCGGTTTTTGGCAAGGACGAGTCCTAGATGTATTTATTACAGAAGAAATTGTTGGCGAAGAAGAAACTGTTAATAAAAGAGGCGAACTGGTAATTGTTGATAACTTAGAACAACGAATCAATCTAGAAGTAGGCGATCGCACCGGCTTTACTACTTACATTCAAGCTCCTTTACGCCGATCTTATCAAGCAATAGCTCCCGGTCAAGTTGCTTTAATGGTAGTAATGTCAGACCTAGAAGACCTCAGCATAATTGCTAAGTGTTCCGATGTTTATATTCCCAGTCAAAATCTCTGGGTTAGCGATTATCCTTATCTGAGTAAAGATGTTTTTATTGAAGTTAGCCGCCGAATTCGTTCGGAAATTAAAAGAAACAAACAAAAGGAAAGAGACCGTTTGTAGTAATCGCTTTAGGGATTTATAAATCGCTTTAGCGATTACTACGAACTATCTACTTACCGTGGCCTTGTTGTCCGTAAGCCTGCCAGGCCAAATCCACCAAACCGTTAACGATGGCCACAGCTACCACGGCACTACCCTTACGTCCTTCGATCCGAATATGAGGAATCATCGAATCATTTAAACGAGACTTAGCCACATCTACTCCCACAAACCCAGAAGGCGTCGCAATTACCAAAGCAGGCCTAATTTCCTCTGCCTCAATTAAATCGACAATTGCAGTTAAGGCCGTTTGAGATTGACCGATAACAAAAATTCCCTCTGGATAGCGTTTAGCCAAAGTTTCAATACCCCAGGCCGCTATAGTTTTTTCCTTTTGAGGTCTGGTAATAGCATCCAGAGCGCAATATACAGGATTGGCAAAAGTGTTTTGAATTTCCCGAGAAATTCCCACCTGTACCATCGGCACGTCAACAACAATAGTAGTTCTAGCAGCCAAAGCCGCCGCCCCCGATTGTAAAGCGCGATCGGAAAAAGCAATCAAAGACTTATATTCAAAGTCTGCCGTAGCATAGATCGCCCGGCGGACGATTTCATACTCTGCCGGTGAAAAGACGTGGGAACCAATTTCGCGATCTATAATTGCCAAACTCTGAGCATCTGTCGTGTGCCATTCCATTGTATTTATTAGTAGTTTATAACTATAGCAACCCTAATTGAGTCGTGTTTTTGGTAATAGGTAATAGGTAATGGGCCTTATGAATGCCTTCAGCAGGCCAAGATTCGATGCGAGTTTCCGAAACTTTTCCCCATTCCCAATTCCCGATTTCCCATTCCCAAAAAAATTAAATAATTTAAAAATGGAGCTTGGGATTGCCTTTTTCCCAAGCTCCAAAAGATTCTACTTGCCACCAACCCCTGTGCATCACATCTCTGATGCAGACGATTGGTTAAGTATAGGAGTCAGATAGGCTACTAATAAGCCCATGAGAAAACCAGCAATATTTCTAACCAGAGGCAGCCAATCGTTCGTCCGAGAAACTACGGGACCGATTCCGAAGGCGATAAATAGAATACCCCAAAGAGGCGAAAAAATCAAGGCCCATTGCCAGGCAAATGATTGTCCCTGTTTGCGCGGTTGAGCGGCAAATCCACAGATAACCCCACCAAGAATCGAGGTGATTAGGGTTAAAATCCACTGCTCTCGCGGCAGTCCGGGTACTACTCGGCAACCACCTTGACGCAGACAAGTCTCGATAGATTCTAAGGATTGGAAGATGGATTGGTCTTCGCCATTGTCTCTGACAAAGAATTGATTGCCGTAACGAGTTTGTAGCTCCACCCAGAAAGTTCGGGGTAGATATTGATAAAGGGCACGCCCGACGTTGAAATTGAGGATATTGCCCCCCCGAGCATCGGCAACTAGCAAGACGCTTTTTCGATCTAGCTGCCAAAAGTCTCTGACAGCTCGCCCTGGGGTGCGATCGAATTGGGTTAAAACTCGCAGTTTCCAACCGGTTTCCGATTCAAATTTTTCCAGATCTGCGGCCAGATCTTGTTCTTGGATATCTGTTAGAGCTTCGGCCAAGTCTATTATTGGAGTTGGAGTGTCAGGGAGTAACTCCGGATTGTCGTAAGCTTTTGCTGCCGGGGCGATCGCCCACAAACATATTCCTAGAAAAATTGCTGCAATTGATATAAATACTCTGTTTGAAAAAAATCGCTTCATGGGACGCTTCTTTTGAGTGGCTCTCTTAACTAAAGAATTTAAAACTCATATTTCTTTACATTACTTTACCCTAATTTAACTTAATCGCCACTACTAGGAAGACAAGGGAGACAAAGGCGGACTTGCGGGGACAGGGGAGACAAGCTTAACCTCTCCCCACACTTCCCACACTCCCCACACTTCCCACACTCCCCACACTTCCCACACTCCCTTGTCTCCTAATTAATTCCTTGGCAAAGAAGGCGATCGCTATCTTCCAAATTGGGATTAGTTCTCAAATAATCCTCAACCCAACGACAGCCCCTAACCAATAGATCGTCCAAATCTAAATTCCACAAAATAACCGTATCGTCTTGACCCCCCGAAGCCAGTAAAGTCCCATCCGGGCTAAAACTGACGCTCATCACGCTATCTGTATGGCCAGTCAAAATTTTTAACAAGGCCCCATCGGTACTCCAAAGCTTAATTTTGCCATCGTAACTAGCCGAAGCAATTATCTGCTCGGTGGGACTAAAACTAACGCTAGTGACGCTATCGCTAGCTCCTTTTAACAAAGTTTTAAGTAATTTACCTTGAAGATTCCAGAGTTTAACTGTATTGTCATAACCCGCCGTGGCAATTATCTTACCATCGGGACTAAAACTAACATCTAAAATAATATTATTATGAGCCTTAATAGTTCTCAACAAAAAACCATCTATTTTGGCAGATTCTCCCGGCACTAAAGTCGAATCGAGGGCCCAAATATTAACAGTTCCATCATTGCTAGCAGAAGCAAGTATGTTTCCACTCGGACTAAAACTAACGCTATTGACCCATTCAGTATGCCCCCTCAAAGTTTTAAGCAACTTACCATCAACGCTCCACAACCTAACAGTCTTGTCCTTACCGCCGCTGGCAATGAGTTGACCGTCAGGACTAAAACTAAGGCTCATAACGCTGTCGGTATGCCCTTTAAGAGTTAAAACTACAGAGCAAAGAAAGCCAAATAAAGGATAACTAACTTTTTCTAAATTATTAGTAGAAAAAGAAGAGTTTTCGCAAGGCAATTCCGACTGGAAATACCACAATTTAATCGTATTATCGTAACTAGCAGAAGCCAAAATTTTCGCAGTGGGGCTAAAACGAAGACTATTAACGCGATCGCTATGTCCTTCGAGAGTGTCTAACAAAACTCCCCCCCGAGTCCATAACTTAATAGTATTATCCCGAGACCCAGAAGCTAAAAGCCGACCATCAGCACTAAAAGCCACATCCAAAACTCGATCTTGATGCCCCTTAAGAATATGCCGATCGAGCTCTTGAAGACTCCAAAGCTTAACCGTCTTGTCATAACTTACCGAAGCCAAAATCTTGCCATCGGGGCTAAATTTAATTTGAGTCACCTTATCTCCGTGCCCGTGCAAAACCTGGAAATTAGTACCGTCCCGCCGCCACAAGCGAATAGTACCATCCGCCGAAGAAGAAGCTATAGTTTGACCGTCGGAAGAAAAAGCAGCACTAAGAACCCAGTGGGAATGCCCCCTCAAAGTAGCTTCGGCAACGGCCTTCGTACCCGACCAACTCCAGAGTTTCAGCAACAGATCTTCCCCACCAGTAACAATGCTCTTACCATCGGGAGAAAAACTTACAGTGTAAACTTTTTTAGCAGTTCCTGCAGGGTTGTGTTCCAAAACCCCCACCAACTCGCCCTCTAAATTCCAAAGTCTCACCATCCCATTATCCCCCGCAGCAGCAATAAGCTTGCCATTGGGACTAAAGCTGACCCAATTTACCGCAGATTTAGTTTCGATCGTCCGTAGCAAGACACCAGTCTTGCTCCAAATTTTTACTGTCTTATCCAAAGAGCCAGAGGCCAAAATCTCACCGTCGGGACTAAAACTGACAGTAATAACGCTTTCAGTATGTCCCTCAAGAGTCAGGGGCCGACGGACCGTACAGGGAAATTCTGGCTCTTGGACGCAGAAAGATTTCCCCATATGTATGGAAGAAACGGTACAATCTCTGCCAAGATCGGCAGTGCTAATCTGGAAACTAGCCCTAACAAAAGTAGTTTTCAATTGTTGGCGAGCTTCGAGGGATAGCTGACACAATTGGGATTTGATATTCCAGAGTTTAATCGTTTTATCTTGGGAAGCAGAAGCTAAGAGATTTTCTGTGGGGCTGAAACTAACTCTGGTAATACTTCCATCGTGACCTTTTAAGGTTTTTAATAAACTGCCATCCCGCGTCCAGAGCTTGATAGTGTTATCTACGCTTCCCGAGGCAATTATCTTACCGTCTTTGCTGAAATCTACTCCCCAAACTACATCCCGATGTCCTTCTAATCGGTTCTTTTCTTTAACGTCATAAACAGCCTGTTGTAAGGCCGCAGCAATTCTAAATTTTGTCTCGTTTAAATTACTGCTATTACGGAGAATTTTTTTGAGTTGCTTCCACTTTATGCCTACTCTTAAACTTTCGAGCAAAGCATCAAATTTGTTATTGGAGAAAAACAAAGCTTCTGAGGTGGCTGTTAAGGCATTTATTTCTGCCAGATGTTTTCTCGCTTCCGCTCTTTGCCAAAAAAATACGGATGCTAAGGTCGAAAATCCTAACAAACATACTCCCACTATTGCTGCTGCTAGTCGCTGTTTTAAAACTCGATTGAGTTTTTCTTGACTGATTCTCGTGTTGGCCTCGGCTTTGTATTTTTCTACTTCTGCTTGACGCAAGCGTTTTTCTAAACCAAATCTTTCTCGGATGGGATGAACTAAATAATCGTGTACTAATTGATAGCGATTTTCAGAAAATTCTTTCCAGACAAATACTAAACCAGAATCGACTAAAATTTCTAAGATTATCTCGATAGATTCTTGATAGTTTTGTCTGCTTTTACCAGAAGCAAAAGCCCCAGATACAACCCCTGCTAAAATTTGTCTTTCTTGGCCGACAACAAAGACAATTTCCTGTTTGCTTTTCCGAGGACGGGTAAACTTTTCATCGGTTAGAGAAAACAAAACTTGCAAAGTTATTTCTTCATTTTCAGCGCCACAATCTTGAATAACTTTTTCGATAAAATGCTTTACCAGTTTTTCTTTTGCTTCCTTGGGATTGACACCTAATTTTTTAAATTGAGCTAAGGTTGTAATTGGGGGATTTTCTTCCTGTAGTTGGGCTCCTACTACTTGTAATTCAATGGGACGTATTTCTTGTTTTTCATCTGCTAAACCGTTGACTAGGGCATTTATAAGGGCTGGTTCTAAATCGAATTTGGCTCGTTTTGTTAAACATTCAATGACTTTTACCGCATCGGAACGAGAAAAGTTGCTTAAAGAATAGCGGATTTTTTTATCTAAAATATTCTGACCGATGACATCAAAGCTTTCCAAGCGATCGCACTCTAATAAATAATGTAAATAATCTTCGCGCAGGGACCAAATTATTTTGACGTAAGGCAGTTTAAAGCACTTTTGCAAGAAGTTATAAAATCTTAATCTATCGTTCCAGTCTTTTACAGTAAAAAAGAATTCTTCAAACTGGTCAAATATTAAAATAGTTATCGAATTATTCTCGGCATTTTTCTGCAATTTTTCGAGAACGACGCTCTCCAAATTATTCATTTTATCTACGATTTGCCTCAAGGTGCGCGGCAGAGGAACTACGGAAGATTCTGTTATTTCCTGTCCCCAAGGTCGAATCGATTCTTCCCGATAATTTACCTCCAGTTGCTCCTTTGTTTCTGGCTTTTCTTCTTCAATTTTTAGCCTTTCTTGCAAACCGGAATTTAACTCGCCTATCCAATTACTATAAACTCTTACTACCATGGGCACAACATTACGGGCGTTAATGCTAATATTGTCCATTGTCGGTACTAATCCTGCATTAACTAAGGAACTTTTACCGACTCCAGAAAGACCGTGAATCACGATTAACTTATAATCGTCGCGGCTAATTCTTTCTAGTAAATTTTTAATGTCTTGTTGGCGACTAGAAGCTGCGATTTCTTCTGGCACTAGAGGGCGACTTGATGATAAATGAGTTGTCCCTACTTGTTGTTGGCATTGCAACTGATTTGCACCGATAAAAGCTAAGATTCCGTATTGATGTTCGACTTGCCTTTGTTCTTTTTTCAGGTGAAAAGCTTTGAGATATTCTCCTTTTTCGTAGTAGAGCGATCGCAACTCGTTTAAAATCTCCAAGTACAGGGCAGGATTATTATTATTGAGGAAATTTTGACCTTTTTGTAAATAATTTTTTTCCGTTTTTAGGGAAATTTCTAACAATTTTAAAGCCGGGTTATCTTCTCCTATTTTTATCTGACTTCGCGCTAATAATAATCGATATAAATTTCCCTCAGCCGGCAGATACTCGCCACCTTGATTTAAAATTTCTAAGGCTAGAGCAGCTAACTGATTTGCTCGATGCCAATTGAAATTAGCCAGAGCTACTTCAGCTAAAAAACCATAATCTCTCGCTACTTGTTTGTGGGTGGAATATTGAAAATGTAGTTTGATGCCCTCTTCGGCCACAAGCTGCAATTCTTCCCAAGCTTCCAGTTTTTGCAGCACTTCTTCTAGTAAGGTAATTACTTCTGCTATTAATTCCGGACGATTTGCACTTTTAAATACTTGTATGGATGTTTTGAGATCCCTATATGAATTTTCCCATTCTTCGCGGTTTATTCTGGGATTGCTTGTGGCTTTAAACCGATGGCATAAAGCCATGTAATATAAAATTATTCCTTGTTTTTCTAGTAGATCGGTCGAGAAACCCGGTTTTTGGGAAAAACCGGGTTTCTGAGGATGATTTTCTTCTTCCTTTTGCCAAAAATCTAAGCTTTTTTGATAGCGTGCTAAAGCATTATCGAGCTTGCCCGAAGCATAGTCATCCCAACCCAAGATAAATTCTAAATCTGTTTTGAGAATTGGGTCTAATTCTTCTGTCGAACTGCTTAAATCTTTGAGAGCTTGCTCTATTTCTTGACGGCGATTTTTACACAAGCTGTTTATCGATACTGGTTGTTGGAGTGCCCGATAGCAATAGCTTGCCTGGACAGTAGAATAGCCAAATAAAAAGCGATCGCTATTTTTAGCTGTTAAATTTTCGCTGTTATCAAACTCTTTAAAAAAGTTTTCTCGGTTTTTTACTAAAAGTTCTATTAACTCATCTTTTAAGAGTTCAAATTTAATCGTCGCCGCCGCCCAGCTTTTGAAATCTGGGGCTAATTTAATCATTTTACCTACTACTTCGTCGGTTACCCACAAGACTATGGGAAAATTTAAACTTTTTCTAAACTCATCTCTTACTTGATTGGTAGAAAGTAGTACCTCGTCAACATTGGCTACTTTATCTAGTCCAAAAATTATTAGAGCCGCCGGTGTTTCGGCTTCTTTTTCTAATTTTAATTTAATGGTAGTATAAAGAGTATTTACCTGTTTTGGAAGAGTTAACTCTTGAATCTTTACTGAAGATTGCTCCCGCAGCAGACTAACTATTTTATCTTGCAAGCTTTCATAGTTACAACAAGCTAAAATTAACGAAAATTGACCTCCAGATAAGGATAGGGATCTGATTAATCTTTTGAGCGATCGCTGGTTACGAGCTGCACTTTCATCTCTTTTTTTAGAATCACTCATCTTTTATTATTCCTACAACAAAAAGTGGTAGTAGTAGCGCGTCTCATCTAAAATTGTGGGTAAACGATTTAGGTCAGAGGTCAGAGGTCAGAGGTCAGAGGTTTTTGAGATTTGAGGTTTTGAGGTTTGAGGTTAAAAAATTTTACCCACCGTTTTAGCTGTGCCGCGCTAGTAGGGTGCGCAGTGCGCACCTTACTAGCGGAACACACCTAAAATGGTGCGTAACAATTTGTGGCTCGCAATTAGCAATTAGCAATTAGCAATTAGCAAAAAGCGTTAATATTTTTACCCACACTTTTAACAGGGAAGCACTATTACAAATTGCCTTTTGCTTTCAATTAATTAGCTTGTAGTGGGAGTGCGCAATGGGCACCTTACAAATTCCCTTTTGCCTCTAGCAAGATTGCCTTTGGCCTTCAATTAATTAGCTTGAAGCCAAGCTTGATATCTGCTAGTTTCGGCTAGAACGGGATTAATTCCAAACCAATGACCTTGGCGATCGCGATATTCAAACACAAACATACTTCTCAATAAAGTTTGACATTCGTCCTCCCCAGTCACCCTTTGTCTTTGGACGACTTCAAACAATAATTCCCATTCATTAAGAGTAATAGCTCTGAGCAAATCGTCTCGATATTCCCTAATTACATCTTCCAAACATTCCCGAGAAAAAGGCGGATCTTCCTGCTGCAAACAACTGTACAAAAACATCAACAAACGCCTCATGTGACCGCCGCTAATTCGGCAAAGTCGGTCCAAAGTTTCTGGAGTATCAAATAGTTCTGGAATTAACTCTATTCGTTCCCTTTCCGATAGTTCTGGAAAGGCTCTTGCTAATACCATCTGGCGCAATAAGGCCATGCCGGGTTCGTAATCTGTCCCTTCTTTAGTAGGTTTTAAACTGCGGACCTGCACCGGTACCATCGGTAAAACTTTGGGTTTAACTCCAAACCTACTAGAAAGTCTGCTATAATCGTTAGAAAACATTAAAGTTAAGGGAATGGTATAAACTACATGACAGTTGAGTTTTTTCAACTGCTCTCCCCGGTCGACAAATAAATATTCTGGTTGGGTGCGTCCCCAAGATTTAGGAGAATTATCCACCCGGTCTAAGTTATCAATAATTACGACCAATCCCTGTTTTCCCCGTCGTTTTAATTCCTCGTTAGCCCGCCCCAATAACTCGTTATTAATTGATTCTAAAATCGTGCTGGTTCGAGGTTCTAAATATTGCCTCAACTGAGAACGAAGTTTGGGAGAATCTTTGGTTTTGGCGGTAATTTTGGCTATGCCGACGGATAATTCTGCTTCCGCAGAAACGTCAATGGAAGTTTGTAAAATATCGGTTATTTCCCCAAAAAGTTTCTGGAAATATCCCGGTCGGAGTTGGATTTTTGATGCTTCTAGGTTTTCGCTGACTTGACGGGCGATCGCTAATAAAATATCGCTGATATCCACATCCCCCATGTCTAAGTCCTGACTGGACTCAAAATAAACTACATGAAATCCTTTTTTTTCTAAATTGTCTTTGAGACGAAATAACTCGGTGGATTTACCGCAGCCGATATGTCCGCTGAATAATTGACAAGTGGGATTGTTGCCAGAAAGCAAAGTAATGGTTCGTTGGAGCTCCCGAATAATGTCGCTACCTCGAACCGTGGCAAAGTCGATATAGTATCTCTGTTCTTCGGCATTTCCTACAACTAGGGTTTTGCTGGGGTTGCAGGCTTGATAAAATTTTGCTAAGTCTAAGGTCGGTAATTCTAATTTCATTTGGCTTTGAGGAAATCGTCCAAATTCTTGGGAGCATCGAATCTTTGCAAAAATAGAAAATGGCTAATCGCTAATCGCTAATCGCTAATCGCTAATTGCGTTCTAGAGCCATGCAAGCTCGCAAGCTCGCAAGGGAGCAAGCTCGCAAAAAGCGTTGAATTGTAGGTTTTCGAATTGCATTGAGATGCACCCAAATTCTTATTCTCTGAAATTATGGTTTTTTTGAGTTAGGGGTTAACTGACATAGAGGGTAAAAAGTATGATGGGCTATCCCCGTACAAGGAAATAAAAATTGTAAATAAACGTAAAAATAATGAGTAATATTGCCAAAGTTTCCGAATCTGTTTTAAGGCATCGCCGTCAAAAATTACGCCACCACCGACGTTGGAAGGTGGTGGCGGTAATTTGGCAGAGTTTGGCCCTTACTGGTATGGCAGGGGGATTGGTTTGGGCGATCGCTCAACCATTTTGGGGGATTTCTTCTACAGGACAAGTTAAGGTCGAAGGTAACGAGTTGCTTTCCGATGAGGCGATCGTCTCTTTGTTACCCCTGGAATATCCCCAGTCTCTTTGGTTCGTCCAACCTCAACTACTCGCTCAAGAGTTAGAGTCTCGATCGCCTATTGCCAGAGCCTTAGTAACGCGCCACTTGTTCCCTCCGGGTTTGACTTTACTAATTACCGAAAGACATCCAGTGGCAATTACTCAACCAAGTAACACTCCGAGGCCCGGCGATGCGGAACAATTCGGATGGCTGGATGCCGACGGCAACTGGATACCTTTGGCAACTTATTCCCATCTGGCTCAAAGTCAGGCTTTACCAACTTTGATGGCCATAGGCCCTTTAGAACGCTATCGGCAATATTGGCAGCTACTTTACAAAAGTTTGAGTCGTACTCCTGTTAAAGTTTTTGAAATAGATTGGCAAGATCCGGGAAACCTAATCTTGACTACCGAACTGGGAGTCGTTCATTTGGGGCCGTTTAGCTCCAAATTAAACGAACAACTATTGGTATTGGATCGGATGCGACAGCTTCCCAGTCGACAAGATGCTGGTGAAATTGCCTACATCGATTTGAAAAACCCCGCTTCTCCTTCGATTCAATTTGTTGAAGGAAGCAGGCAAGAGAAACCGGATGCATCTCAATTTTGAATAAAACCAAGCACTTAAGGCTTTTTGTCAATTGTCAATTGTCAATTGTCAATTGTTAATGGCTTCCCTGCTGACCGCTGGCCCCATACCACGATCGTTATTGGGGCCGGGGAAAAGGGTAGTTGATAATAGTTAAAAATGCTATAACTTCTTTTATAATGGTTGGTCAAAACCGTGTTTTCGCCTAAAATATGCTTAAATTATCCCCGCTCTGAAAGATCGGGGTAGGTTAGCTTAATTTGTGACTAAAGTAAAAAAATTGTTTATCTACCATCCCCGATAATGATAATTCAAACAAAAAATGGGGCTATGAATGCAAATACCCATTCCCCAGGACCAGCAAACTTTCCTTTAACAGTTGATTCGAGCAATCCTTTTGGCCATAGTGGTGGGTTTTATGGAGAAAAAAAAAATACAGAGTCTAATTCTGTCCCCAGAACAGGAGAAGCTAGGAGTAGCGAGCTAGTGTTAAGTAGTGCTGCAAAAATTAAGGTTATTGGTGTCGGTGGGGGTGGGGGCAACGCCGTCGAGCGCATGATTGCCAGCGAGGTGGCCGGGGTGGAATTTTGGTCGGTTAATACCGATGCCCAGGCCCTCAGTCGCTCTAGTGCCCCGAAACGCTTACAAATTGGACAAAAGTTGACTCGCGGCCTTGGGGCCGGTGGAAATCCGGCCATCGGTCAAAAGGCTGCTGAAGAGTCCCGGGACGAAATTGCTAATGCTCTGGACCACCCAGACTTGGTTTTTATCACTGCGGGTATGGGGGGCGGTACGGGTACTGGCGCTGCTCCTATTGTGGCTGAAATTGCTAAGGAGGCGGGGGCCCTTACTGTGGGGGTGGTTACTCGTCCTTTTTCTTTTGAGGGACGTCGCCGCACTACCCAGGCTGAGGATGGGGTTTCTAATCTCCAAAGTCGGGTGGATACTCTGATTATTATTCCTAATAATCGGTTGCTGTCGGTGATTAACGAACAAACTCCGGTACAAGAGGCTTTTCAATATGCCGATGATATTCTGCGTCAAGGGGTACAAGGGATTTCTGATATTATTACGGTTCCGGGTTTGGTTAATGTTGACTTTGCCGACGTTCGCGCTGTTATGGCTGATGCGGGTTCGGCTTTGATGGGTATTGGTATGGGTTCTGGTAAGTCTCGGGCTCGGGAGGCCGCTAATATGGCGATTTCTTCTCCTTTGCTGGAGTCTTCTATTGAAGGGGCTAAAGGTGTTGTTTTTAATATTACTGGCGGTACTGACCTGACTTTGCACGAGGTTAATGCTGCAGCTGAAATTATTTATGAGGTGGTAGATCCTAATGCCAATATTATTTTTGGGGCGGTGATTGACGATCGCCTTCAAGGTGAAATTAAAATTACGGTTATTGCTACGGGTTTTTCTGGCGAGGTTCAATCTCTGCCTGTTGCTAAGGAGGCTTCACCACAACCGAGACGTTCTTTAGGTGTTACCCCTGCCCCCGGACCTTCTCCTTCCCCGGAACCGAAAAAATCTCCTCCAGGGTTGGATATTCCCGATTTCTTACAAAGACGAAGAAATCCTCCGAGATAGCTAATGGCTAATGGCTAATGGCTAATGGCTAATGGCTAATGGCTAATGGCTAATTGTTAATTGCTAATTGCTAATGGCTAATGGCTAATTGTTAATTGCTAGTAGGGTGCGCGCGGCGCACCTTACAACTAATCTACCTATTTCTCCGCTAACCCCAACAAATCTTCTATTTTCTTCAGATTAGGCTCCCCTGCTAAATAGCCGATTCCTCTATGCAAATGCAGTCTAAATTGATTGGCTAGGGTTTCTTTATCTGTTCCCAAACCGTCGTTGTGGCATCTTTGTTTGAGGGCGATTAAAAGAATGTCTGAATATTCCCCGCCAAAGATTCGCCAGGTTAGCTCTACGTTACTATCGGCGGGTATGGGGACTGGGGAAGGTATGGTTGCTTCTGCTAGGGAATAGCAAAATCCCCACCGACATAAGGTGTTCCAATTTTCGATTTTGGTGTTGCGTTTCAGTTTGGTTAATTGGTCTTTTGCTGCTTGAGAAAGTCTAATTCTTTCTACTGGTGGTTCCATTTTTGCTGTTCTGTTTAGATTTTAGATTTTTTTAAAAATTTTTTTTGGAGGGGTTGCGTTGGGGGCGGTTTTATGATATTCTTAAAAATGAGAGTA
>CAZUCT010000052.1:0-3239 GCA_964619285.1 uncultured bacterium
ATATAGGCGTTGGCAGTTTCTAAAGATGTAAACAAGAACGTACTGGAGATAATAGATTGAGTATCTTCAGTGATTCCTACTAATTTAGCTGGCAAACCCCCCGCTTCACCCGCATCGTCTAGCTGCTTGATTCCCAAACTAGAAAGTCTGGTTCTGTCTGCCATAAACGTATAAGGTTCTTCTATATCTTGCAAATTACCCTTAATGATTTTTCCCGGTTGAAACAATTCTCCATCGGGATTGAATCCTACTATTGTTAGGGGGCTGATTTCGCCTTTTGGAGGATCCCATCTGGCACCTCCCCTAATTAAAAATTCTACTTTCTGAACTCCTTCTACTTCCCTGACTGTATCTAACTGTCCGTAAAATAACGGCTCTGTTAGCTCGAAGTTTACCAGATCCTCAGATACGAGCCAGATGTCTGCTTTGGAGCTATCTATTAGCAGGGTGGTAGATTTTAGAAAGCCGCTAAGAATGCCTGTTTGAATTGTTACCAGACTAACGGCAAACATAATACCGGCTTGGGCCACTAGAAAGCGCGGTATATCTTCTAATAAATTTTTGCGAGCGATAGATGCCATACAATTAAATATTAACAATAGACAATAGACAATTAACAATTAGCAATTAACAATTAGCCATTAGCCATTAGCTAAGATGTACCCTTTTCTAGCTTTTCCTGTTGAGTAAGTTCTCGGTCTTTAATTTCTAGCAATTCTGACACTGTGACGAACTTATAACCTTGTTTTCTAAGTTCCTCAATAATCTTAGGAAGAGCTTTAACTACATGCATTCGCGGTCCGCCGCCATCGTGTAATAGTACGATGCCACCGTTACTAGCTCTCTTGAGAACGTTGTTAGTAATTTTTTCCGGTGACTTATCGTGCCAATCTACAGAATCAGCAGACCACATCACCACAACGTGGTTTCTCTCTTTGACAAAATCAGCCAAACCGTTATCTAAAACTCCTCCTGGAGGACGAAATAGAGTTGTAGTCATGCCGGTTAGTTCGTAAATCAGTTCTGCAGTCTTACCTACTTCGCTTTGAACTCGTTCTTTGCCCATTTTATAAGTAGGATGATTCCAGGTATGATTTGCCAAAACGTGACCTTCATCTACTATTTTAGGGGCGAGTTCTGGATTTTTTTGTAAGTGCTGTCCGATGACAAAAAAAGTCGCCTTAATGTCGTTTTCCCTGAGAATATCTAAAATCATCTCTGTAGTTTTAGGCCAGGGACCGTCATCGAAGGTTAAGGCAATGTATTTATCTTCTCCTGTTAGTTTTAAATCTTTGACTACTGTCCCCTGAAACCTTTTGGGAATTGCAAAGTTAAACCGTGTTAGTTCTACGGTCTTTAGAGAATTTTCCGAAGCTTTAACTTTGCTGGCTATTGCAGGTTTTATTGTGATTATTTGTTGTAGAACGCTATTATCTTCCTTTGTATTAGCTTCATTAATAACGGGATTATTTTCTACGGCTTGATTGACGGATTTTGCGGGGTTTGTGCTAAAATCCAATGGCAGGAAAACGCCGACTATAAAACTGCCGCTGGCTGCTACCAAAGCAGCTATAAATTTTCGGTTTTGCCTGGTAGCTCTTGTTGTTTTGAGCATCTTTTCTCCTTCACACCTTTTTTTTAGAAAATTGGGAATGGGGAATGGGGAATGGGGAATTGGGAATGGGGAATTGGGAATTGCTAGTTGTTTTTTTGGTGGTAAAGCTTAACAATTTTCTGGGTGACATCAGCAATGCTAAGATTGTCAGTTTCAATTTCAATAGCGTCGGCAGCTTTGCACAAGGGCGAAAGTTGACGAGTGCTATCTTTTAAATCCCGCAGGGCTATATCCCGTTCGAGTTCTTCTAAACTGATGTTTTGTTCCCCTTGCTTTTGTAAATCTAGAAGTCGGCGACGCGATCGCTCTTTGACTGAGGCAGTTAAGAAAACCTTAACCTCGGCATCTGGGAATACCTTGGTACCGATATCCCGTCCTTCGGCGATAACGCCACCAACTTCCCCAAACTCTTGTTGCTTTTTCACCAAAAAATACCTCACTGCCCCCACCGCAGCAACGGCGGATACATGGCTAGTGACTTCAGGAGTTCTAATAGCCTCAGTTACATCATGGCCGTTAATCGTAATTTGAAAATTCACACCCCCAGTAAAGCCCATTTGGCATTTACTGACTAATTCTGCTATGGTCGGTCCGTCGTCTATGGCGATACCGGATTTGAGGACGAGCCAAGTAACGGCCCGATACATCGCCCCAGTATCGAGATACAACAACCCGAGTTCTTTGGCCGCTAATTTCGTAATCGTAGATTTACCCGCACCCGCCGGCCCGTCTATGGCGATAATTGGCTGACGGTTCCTTAATAGCATATTGTCGATGAGACGGCAAGAGCCTATTCTGGCGGCGATCGCCAATAGTCCTGCCCTCTCGACTTTTTCTAAGGGCTCCAAGCTATGGGGATCGACTAATTCCACATATTCGACCTCCACTTCTGGAACTTTTGCCAATTCTGCCGTTACTGCTTCCTTGACTTTAGCGGCGTTATCTGGTAGCGAGGAATTTTGGTAAAATACTTCCTGGCCTCGGCTCAGGGCCCGATACAAAACCGCCGCTTGCGCCTTCTCTTCTGAAGTCAGGTATTGATTCCGAGAACTCAGGGCCAATCCGGAAGGTTCCCGCACGATGGGACAACCGACGATTTCCACTGGCAAGTTTAAATCTGCCGCTAACCGCCTGATTATTGCTAATTGTTGGGCATCTTTTTGACCGAAATAGGCCGCAGTGGGCTTTACCAAACTCAATAACTTGGTGACGATGGTGGCGACACCTTCAAAATGGCCCGGTCGAGAACGACCGCACATAATAGATGTCATGGAGGCCGGGGGCACTACCGTGGTAAATGAAGATTGGGTATTGGTGTCGGATGTCCCGGAGGCCATGCCTAATTCTGCCGGAGAGGGGGCAAAAATTACATCCACTCCCGCAGCTTCGCAGAGTTGGCGATCGCTCTCTAACTGCCGGGGGTACTTTTGAAAATCTTCATCGGGGCCGAATTGCAGGGGATTGACAAAAATAGTGACGGCGACGATGGTATTTTCCGACCTAGCTTTTTTTATCAAGCTAAGATGGCCGTCATGTAAGGAACCCATTGTCGGCACTAAACCAATAGTAGGGGGCGGCTCCCCTTCAGCTATTTTCTCTATTTGAAGTAAATTAAAATAACAGC
>CAZUCT010000052.1:3339-8831 GCA_964619285.1 uncultured bacterium
TCAGCCGCAGCAGTGGATAAATCGATTACTCGACCCCCAGTAAAGGGACCGCGATCGTTGATTCTAACTACTACAGAACGACCGTTGTTTAGGTTGGTCACTCGCACCTGGGTGCCAAAGGGCAAAGAGGGATGGGCAGCAGTCAGATCGTATTGGTTAAACCACTCGCCGCTGGCTGTACGATTGCCGTGGAAACCCGGGCCGTACCAAGAGGCCATGCCATCGTAGTAATAACCAGTGGAGGCTACGATTTGGGGGTTTTGAGAAGTTCCCTGTTTCAGTTCTTGGGCGCGGGTAGATGCGTTTATGCCCAATACTGGGACTAGCACAACAGCAGTTAAAAGACCTAAAAGGTTGTTGTGTTTCATAAGTTCAGCCTATCCTATTAATAAGTGTTTTTTGTTTCCGGCTTCCCCGATTGGGTCCGGCGGCTGACAGGAGGACCAGTCCTGTCTGTTGCGGACTAGAGCGGGGGAGCTTTTTCGCGTTAACTTTTGTTAAGAGAAGGATCGTGAATACCATATCACAAAATTTTCAAAATGGAATAGGGGGTAAAACCTTTATGCCGATTTTTTAATAATTGCTTTAGATTTAAGAATTTTTGGTTGGAGTTAAAATCTGTATTGCCAAGTTAATTGGTCCGGGGCCAGTTTTTAGGAAGGTATTCTCAGAAACCCGGTTTTTCGGTATCTCAGAAACCCGGTTTTAAAAAACCGGGTTTCTTGACCTAGCTAGGCTCCGGACCTTAACCTAATTGCCAAATCAAAAATTTAACTATGGACTACAAGCAAGCAGGGGTAGATGTAGAAGCGGGTCGAGACTTTGTGGAACGGATCCGCGAAATGGTGCAAAGCACTAACCGTCCGGAAGTGCTGGGAGGACTGGGAGGTTTTAGCGGGCTCTTTGCCTTACCGGGGGGATATCGAGAACCGGTATTAGTGTCGGGCACCGATGGGGTGGGCACGAAGTTGAAACTGGCAACGACTCTCAACCGCCACGATACGGTGGGCATAGATCTGGTCGGGATGTGCGCTAACGACGTACTGACCTCGGGGGCGGAACCTCTGTTTTTTTTGGATTATTTGGCTACGGGTAAGCTGGAACCAGAGGAGCTGGCTGGGGTAGTGGCGGGCATTGCTTCTGGATGCCGCCAGGCAGGATGTGCGTTGGTGGGGGGAGAAACGGCGGAAATGCCGGGTTTTTATCCTCCTGGAGAATACGATATTGCCGGTTTTTGCGTGGGGATAGTTGAGAAAAGCGAGATTTTAGATGGTTCTCGGGTGCAGGTGGGGGATGTGGCGATCGCTCTGGCTAGCAGCGGGGTTCATAGTAACGGTTTTAGTTTGGTGAGGAAGATTATTAGCGATCGCCAATTGAATCTGGATGATTGCCCGGAGCAATTTGGGGGTAAAAGTTTGGGAGAAGTGTTATTAACTCCCACCAGAATTTATGTCAAGGAAATATTGGGGGCGCGACGAGAGGGTTTGGATATTCGCGGCATGGCTCATATTACTGGAGGCGGTTTGCCGGAGAATTTGCCTCGGTGTTTGCCGGAGGGAATGGCGGTGGATGTTAACCGCCGCAGTTGGGAAATTCCGCCTATTTTTCAGTGGATAGCTGAGATGGGGGAGGTGCCGGAAGAGGCGATGTTTAATACTTTTAATATGGGGGTTGGTTTCGTGTTATTGGTGCCGCCCCAACAGGAGGAGAAAGCAATTAAATGGTTTGAGTCGCAGAATATTGCGGCTTATAATATTGGCAGGGTATCCGAGAATTAACTTCTTGCAGAAGTAGGCAAAAGGCAAGAGGAAAAAGGCAAAAGTTAAGATATTTTGAGAAAAAACCAGCTCAAAAAGATTTTTTTCTGACTTTTGTAAGAGGTCTAATTAACAGTTAACAACTACTAAGAGGTAATCTATGGAAGAAGTCAAATTAATTTCCAAACATCCAGATTTAAAAACCCTTGTTGAAGGGGCATTAGCGGCAGCGTTACAATCGACGGAAGCTGGCATTCAAAGTACGGAAAAACGGCTGCGGGAATTTGAGAATAAATATGAATTGTCAACGGAAGATTTTCTCCAGCGTTTTAATAACGATGAGTTTCAGCATTCTTTTGATTTTGACGAGTGGATAGGGGAAGCTTGGATGTTAAAACATCTATTAGAAAAAAAAGGCAGAATTAAGGAGGTGCAGATTGTTAATTGAAGATTATTTTCAACAATTTCGCGAAACTATCGAAAGCTGTTCTGTATTAAAATCTTACAATCTTAATACAGAGAAAAAAGATGTTTCGGAGGGATTTATCAGAGGGAATATCTACTTCGTTGATGATTCGCTGCTCCATCTGCGCGAGTTTGTGAATGTGGCGAAAACAATAGAACGGGGTAAATATGCCTATCAGTATATGGATGCCACAAAAACTCTGGTTTTTCGTTACGATAATGCGGAACATCACCAAAGGTTAAATCTATCTAATTTTCCCCATCACAAACACGAGGAAAGCGAGGATAATATTGTTTCTTCTTCGGCTCCTACTATGGCAGATATTTTACTGGAAATAGAGGCAATTTTATGACTTTTGGGAATGGGGAACAGGCAGTAGGGGACTTGTAATTTAATAAGATACCGATGTTGGGTGGAGGTTCGCGCGCGCCCAACCTACAAGAGACTGGTAGTTTATTTTTGCACAAGTCCCTAGCCGCGTTCTACGGGGAATTGGGCAACGAACAATTAATAATAAAACGATGGCTTTTCAATTAGAAAAAGTAATTCCTTGGGGTCGTTCTTTTGATGAATATATCGCCATGTTCGACCTAACTCCAGCAGATTTACAACTAAAAATAATTGACTGCGCGGGAGGTCCGGCTAGTTTTAATAGCGAAATGAATCGTCGGGGAAATTTGACTATTTCTTGCGACCCTATCTATGAATTTACCGCCGCAGAAATTAACCAGAGAATCCAAGAAACTTATCAAGTTGTCATCCAAAGGGTAGGAGAAAATCGAGGAGATTATATCTGGCAAAACATTAAATCGCCCGAGCATTTAGGGGAAGTAAGAATGACGGCTATGCAACAATTTTTAGCGGATTTTCCTCTGGGGGTTAGAGAGGGGCGCTATTTAACAGCAGAATTGCCAAAGCTACCTTTTAATAACGACAAATTTGACTTAGCTTTGTGCAGTCATTTTTTATTTGCTTATTCGGACCATTTTTCCGCAGAATTTCATCGAGAATCGATTTTAGAGTTGTGTAGAATTGCTAAAGAAGTGCGGATTTTTCCGCTGTTAAAATTGTCGGGGGAAACGTCGCCGTGGTTGTTGGGGGCAATGGAAGAATGCCAAGGGCGGGGATATGAGGTGGAAGTTAAGCGGGTTGGTTATGAGTTTCAGAAGGGGGGCGATCGAATGTTGCGTATTTCGTCTTCTGGGGAAGCGGCCAAGAAACCCGGTTTTTTGAAAAAACCGGGTTTCTGAGAATAGGGCTCGTCCCCGTTAAAACAGGTTTATAAGGCAATGGCCAAAAAAAGTTGACTCCCGTTACCCCTTAAAAGCCGTTAAGGTCGGTCATAATGGGTATGTAGCCCTCTCCTTCTACAGGACTGGTCGAGAAACCCGGTTTTTTGGAAGTCAAGAAACCCGGTTTTTTAGAAAAACCGGGTTTCTGAGAATACGAGACGGCAATTTACGTTCCTTGGTCTTGCCAGTGAATACTCAATTTACTTTAGGATCTAAATTAGAAGAATTAACTCTTTATGAGATTTCCTTAGAGTCTAGTTCTCTAGGGGGAGAAGTTAGTAAGGTTTTCGAGGAAAATCCGTTGCTTCCTGGCATTTTGATTACAGAAGAAGGAAAGTTTTTCGGCATGATTTCTCGACGGCGTTTTTTTGAGTACATGAGTCGTCCTTACAGTCTCGAATTATTTTCCAAAAGGTCTATTGTAGTTCTGTATCGTTTTGCTAAAAGTCATGTTTTAGTTCTCGATAGTAAGACAACAATTGTGGCAGGAGTGCGACAGTCTTTGTTGCGATCGCCCGAATTAATTTACGAACCCGTAGTGGTTAAATTTAAGCCGGATATCTATAAAGTATTAGATGCCCATGAATTACTTTTAGCTCAATTACAAATTCACGAAATGACTACGGCTGCCATGCGGGAGTCGCAAGCTCAATTAAGACAACAAGCAAAGCAATTAGAAAATGCCCTTCAAGAATTGCAGAACACCCAAGTGCAATTAATTCAAACTGAGAAAATGTCTTCTTTGGGTCAAATGGTGTCTGGTGTGGCTCACGAAATTAATAATCCTCTTAGTTTTATTTTGGGGAATTTACCTCATGCTGAGAGGTATATTAAAGGTTTGATTAAAATGTTCGAGCTTTACGAAAAGCATTATCCAGAACCAAAGCCAGAACTTGAAGATTTCGCGGAGGAAATGGAACTGGATTATGCGATGGAAGATTTACCTAAAGTTTTAAGTTCGATGAGGGATGGGGCGGAACGGATCCGTCAATTTGTGTTGTCTCTACGGAATTTTTCTCGCTTAGATGAGGCAGCGATGAAGACGGTAAATATTCACGAAGGATTGGATAATACTTTGGTAATTATTAATAGCAAATTGGCAGAAAATGAGAAACTGAGAGAAATTGTAATTAACAGAAAATACGGCAGTTTGCCTTTAATAGAGTGTTATGCTGGACAGTTAAATCAAGTGTTTTTGAATATTTTGGTTAATGGTATTGATGCTTTAAAAGATGCTTTGGCAGAAACAGAAGGAAGGTATTTTCTCCCGGAAATTTCTATAGAAACTAAATTAGAAAACGACTGTTGCGTTATTAAAATTACCGATAACGGAGTGGGGATGATGGAGGACGTTCGGGAGAAAATTTTCGATGCTTTTTTTACTACTAAACCGGTGGGTTCGGGTACGGGTTTGGGTTTATCTATAGCTAGGGAAATTATCGTCAAGCAACACGGGGGCTCTTTAGAGTGTTTTTCGGAACCGGGTAAGGGAACGGAGTTTGTTATTTCTATTCCGATTAAACAATCTAATCAGAATAAGTCTAGTTTGCCGCGTTTTCCTTAGAGGATTTGTCAAGAAACCCGGTTTTTGCCGGAATAAAAGACGGGTCTAGAAACCCGGTTTTTTCAAAAAACCGGGTTTCTGGGATACCAAGAATACTTGAGTGAAAACGCCCCCCTCAAGACAAATTATTAGGAGGGTCGAAAATAACGTATTTCGGTACTTTGACAATTCGTTCGTAAAACCACCATTTGCCATAAGGAGAGTTAGGTCGAGAAGAATACTCGCCGTTATCGCGATCGCTCAAAAACTCCATAACTAACGCTGGAACGTCTCCCTCGGCGCGAGCAGTATAACTTCTACGGTTTTCTGCCGATGGCAAAGGCTGGACGTTGGCAATATAAACCCAGTAGGGGGCTTTTATTACTACTCTTCCCGCCACTCGAACGCAGATGCCAAAGTTGGAGGCAATTAAA